>JAGBGW010000220.1 GCA_017935825.1 Clostridia bacterium | reverse complement strand
GTCTTGGCTGCCTTTGGGATAAACATTCACCCGATTGTTTCAACGTGCGTGTCATTACCGTAAACGGCAAACTTAGTGCGGAGAAGCTTTCTGCCATCAGTGAAGCTGCAAAGCGATTTGGCAAAGGCGAAGCTGCTATGACCAGCCGCCAGTGCATCGAAATCCAGGGCGTTTCCTATGACAATATTGAACCTATGCGCGCGTTTCTTGCACAGTACGGCTTGCAGACGGGCGGCACGGGACCGAAAGTGCGCCCCGTGGTGTCCTGCAAAGGCACTACCTGCCAGTATGGTCTGATCGACACCTTTGGTCTGTCCGAAAAGATCCATAAGCTTTTCTATGAAGGCTATCACGATGTGCGTCTGCCGCATAAGTTTAAGATCGCAGTTGGAGGTTGCCCCAATAACTGTGTCAAACCCAATCTCAACGACATCGGCATCGTTGGTCAGCGTGTGCCTGTGATCGAGATCGACAAGTGCCGCGGCTGCAAGGTCTGTCAGCTTGAAAAAGCATGTCCCGTCCATGTGGCACATGTTGAAGGTGGAAAAATCGCCATCGACGCAGAAGCCTGCAAGCATTGCGGTCGCTGTGTCGGCAAGTGTCCCTTCCACGTGACCGACCGTTATATCAACGGCTATCGCATCTACCTTGGCGGCCGCTGGGGCAAGAACTTTGCCCACGGCAGACCCATGCCCACCATGCTTTGCACGGAGGACGACGTGCTGGATATGGTGGAAAAGGCGATCCTCCTGTTCCGCGACAAGGGCATCGCAGGGGAGCGTTTCTCCGATACCATCGAGCGCATCGGCTTTGATGCCGTCTGCTCCATGCTGGATGGCGATGCACTGCTGATCCATAAAGACGAGATCCTTGCAAAATAATGCGTAAACTATGCCTTTTGCTTCTTGCGGCGGTGGTTCTTTTTACAGGCTGTGCCAAAGCTGCGCCAAAGGAAGAATCTTGCTTTTATACTTTTATCGACAGCGTGGGACAGAGTGTTGTCCTTCCCGAACAGCCCAAGCGTGTTGCTGTGCTGTTTTCTTCCTATGCACAAATCTGGACCCTTGCAGGTGGGGAAATTTGTGTCACCGTAGGGGAGTCGGTGGAACGTGGATTTGCCGATACATCCGTCACGCTTGCGGATGATGGCGCAGGCAAGAGTATCGACACCGAACTTCTTTTGCAGGAGGAAGTGGATTTTGTCATCGCCTCTGCCGACATTTCCGCACAGGTGGATGCATGCGCGATCCTTCGCAGCGCAGGAATACCCTGTGCACTTTTTCGAGTCGATACGTTTGAAGAATACCTTTTGATGCTGGAAATCTGCACCGATATCACAGGCAATACGGAAGCTTTCGATACCTACGGTCTGCAGGTAAAAGATGAAATCGACGGGATTCTTGAAACCGTGAAGACTTACGACGGTGAACGCAAAGATATTCTCTTCATTCGTGCAGGCAGTCAGTATTCCGCCACCAAGGCCAAGCGTGCACCCGATAACTTCGTCTGTATCATGCTGGACGAACTTGGCGTGCACAATATCGCCGACGATGCGGAGATTCTCCTTGACGGTCTTTCTCTGGAAGAAATTCTGGTACAGGACCCGGACTACATTTTTATCAGTACCATGGGGGATGAACAGGCAGCGACAAGCTACATGATGGATTTGTTCTCTCAGGAAGGTTGGCGTGACCTGTCCGCTGTTCAAAACGAAGATTATATCTTCCTTCCCAAAGACCTATTTCACTTTAAGCCCAACCATCAGTGGGCGGATGCCTATAGAATGCTTGCACAAATTTTGTATCCGGAGCTGCAATTCGATGAATAAAGAAAAACGTTCCTTTGCTCTGCTTTTATGGATCTTGTTTTTGTGCATGCTTTTGTGTGCATTTTTAGGACTGCGTTTTGGCAGTGCTGAACTTTCCATGGGGCAGGTCATCCGAGGGTTACTTCGAAATGATCCTGATGCCATCGAAACAAAAGTCGTCTGGGTCATCCGCTTGCCGCATGTGATCGGCTGTATTTTGTGCGGTATGGCATTGAGTATCAGCGGTGTATTGCTGCAAACGGCCACCAACAATCCCTTGGCAGGTCCCAATATCATCGGTGTCAATGCAGGTGCAGGCTTTGCGGTGGTGCTGCTGATGTGCCTTTTTCCCATGCAGTATCGCCTGATTCCATTGGCGGCATTTATCGGCGCTTTTTTATGCACCATATTGATCGTCACTGCTGCAAATAAAGCAGGCGGCGCCCGTGTAACGCTGGTGCTTTCAGGTGTTGCCGTGTCCACGCTGCTTAACGCCGGCATTTCGTTTTTGAAGCTGCTTTACCCGGATACCTCCATTGCCTACAACTATTTTTCTGCAGGCGGCATCGATGGCGTCACATTTTCGCAGATGCTTGTGCCTGCCGTGATGATTTTTATCACAGCATTGCTCTCTATGCTTCTTGCAAACAGGTTTAATCTGCTGTGCCTTGGTGATTCCATTGTCCATTGTCTTGGTCTTCGTGCCCGCGTACTTCGCTCGATCGCTTTGCTTCTTGCAAGTGCATCCGCAGCTGCGGCGGTTTCTTTTGCAGGACTTCTTGGCTTCGTGGGACTTATGGTGCCGCATATTGCACGAAGATTCATCAAAGGCAGTGATTTGCGAAAGCTTCTTCCCGTAAGTGCCATGCTCGGCGCAATGCTGGTTTTGCTTGCAGATCTTTTCGGCCGTACAGCATTTGCACCGTCTCAAATCCCGGCCGGCATCATCACAGCCTTGATCGGCGTGCCGTTTTTCTTCCTGCTTCTTTTTCAAAGGAGGTATCGCCTGTGAAAACGGAATTTTCCCACATCTGTGCCTCCTACCGTAAAAAGCGTGTTTTACAGGATATAACTTTTTCTTTGGAAGAAGGCAGTATCACCGCCCTCATCGGCAGAAACGGTGCAGGTAAATCCACGCTGATTTCCTGCCTGACGGGGGAAAAGACGGATTATGATGGCACGATTTTACTTGACGGTCGGGATATAAGAACCATGGATGTACAAACCCGTGCTCGGCTTATTTCCTGTCTGCCGCAGAATCTTCCAAAACCTCACGTCACCGTGCGTGAACTTGTCACCTTTGGAAGAACACCGTACCTGCCGCTGACAGGCAAGCTGTCTAAAAATGATGAAATCATCATCGACCGTGCGTTGGAAGTGACCAATATGACAGCCTTTGCAGATGCCTTTGTGGACACACTTTCGGGCGGAGAGAGAAGACGAGCATTCCTTGCCATGACATTTGCACAGAATACACCGTTGATCGTGCTGGATGAACCCACAGCGCATCTTGATGCCAACAGCCGCTTTGAATTGATGGCATTGATCGATAACATGCGAAAGACCATGGGCAAGACCTTCCTTATCGTTATGCATGACTTGCCCGAAGTCCTTCGCTGTGCCAATCAAATCGCCGTACTGCACGATAAACAGTTGACATTCTTTGGCAATGCAGACGAATGTCTTGCACAGCAAATACCGCAAAAATGCTTTAACGTCCGTGTTCACGGTTCAAAAGAGGATGGCTATGCGGTTATTCCAATGCAATAAAAAAAGACGGTGCAGCGGCATCGTCTTTTTCTTCTCACTTAACCTCACATAACTCGAACTAATTCGGTTTTATTCGGGCGGATTTGCGCCCATATTTCGTTCTTCCCCTTGCCAATCCGCTCGACGTTAGGGTGAAACCGATGAGACCAAAAGATCCGGACAGAACCATCCAAATGCGGATCAGTTCGAGTCATGTGAGGTTAAAACAGAAACATCAAAAGCGTGTACATAACGGGCAGTGTGATGACACTGAGCGTATGGGAGATCATCGCCATGGACGCGCCTGTTGAGGTATCACTACCATAGGCGGCAGGGAAGACCACGGTATTGAGTCCAAGGGGCGTTGCAAAAGCAAACAGACACAGGATCAACGTGGTTTTATCCGCACCAAGCAGTGTCAAAATCACAACAAACAGTGCAGGCAGGATAAACAATCGAAGCGCCGTTGCTTCATACACCTTCACATTGGTCAGAAGCTTTTTGATATCGTAATTGCCGATGACAAAGCCGGTCAGGATCATCGCAAGGGGACCCATGCAGGCAGAAAGATTGTTCAGCGACGTTGCTACGAAATCGGGGATGAAGTTCTGCATGCCCGTCAAACCAAAGAACATGCCGATGCCCATGGAAATGACCACGGGATTGAGCAGGTTGGTCAGCGGATTTTTCTTTTCCTCTCCTGCAGGGATCAGGATCATTACACCCCAGGTGTATACTGCAATATTCAGCGGAAGGGTAAAAAGAAGATACTGATACAGCATTTCTTCACCCAGAATCTGCGGTACGATGGCATTGCCGAGGAATACAAAGTTACCGAATGTCAGTGCATAGCGATAGATGTTTTTTCTGTACGAATTTTTGGTGAAAAAGCCCGACAAAAGATAGGCGATTGCCATGGCAAGAAGAATGATCACAAGTGCATAAAGCACCAGCTTGTAATTATCCTTTAAGGATGCAACCGTGCAGTTTTTCATAAACGTATTGATGATCAAACACGGCACAAGTACAAACGTCTCCAGCTTGGACAAAACAGCAGCAGTATTGTCAGGCAAAATCTGCTTTTTGTTGAGCATATAGCCGATGGCAATACAAAGGAACATCACAAACATTGGCGAAATCGTCGCCTTAAAAACAGATAACAACTCAAACCTCCAAGTCCAAAATTTCGGACCTTGGTGATTATAATACAGAACTGACAAAATGTAAATGCATTTCAGAAATTATTCGAAATAAAGTGAAATGAAATTTCAACATTTCAACTTGACAATTACTATGCTTTCATCGTTTAATCAAACTAATGAACCAAAAGGAGACAGTATTATGATGCGTATCGGTATCGGCGGTTTTGCCCACGAAACCAACACTTTTTCCAATATTTATGTTACGCCCCAGCTTCTTGCCACACGCTGGCACGAAGGACAGCGCATGGTGAAGGAAAACCTTGGCGTGCACAACTATATCGGCGGCTTCCTTGATGAAGCGGCGGCACAGCCTGACGTGGAATATGTGCCCACCGTTATGGCAACGGCAGCACCTTCCGGCATGGTGCAGAAGGAAACACTGGAAGCGATCCGCGACCGTATTGTGGAAATGCTTCTTGCAGCCCATAAAAATGCTCCCCTTGATGCCATTGCACTGCATCTGCATGGTGCGGCAGTGGCAGACGGCTATCCCGATGTGGAGGGGGAGATCATCCGCAGGGTGCGTGATGCGTTCGGTCCCGACATGCCCATTGGTGTGGTGCTTGATCTGCACGGCAATATCACCGATGCCATGATGGAATATGCCGACCTTTTGATCGGTGTCAAAACGTATCCCCATGTGGATGAATACGATGCCGCCCGCATTATGTTTGCCCAGCTTTGCGATATGGTAAGGAAGGGATATAAGCCCTTCAAGCGACTTGTACGTCTGCCTTGGGTGATGACCTGTTCCGAAGGCTTGACCATGAACGGTCCTGCCCACGATGTACAGCAGTTCTGCATCGCATGTGAGAAAGAAAATGATGACCTGATGCAGGCAACTTTCTTCCAGGGATTCCCGTATTCCGATATTAAGGAAACGGGTGTTTCCGTTTTGACCATGGCAAAAACGCAGGAAACAGCCGACGCTTTCGCCAACAAGATCGCGCGCTACGCATGGGATAAACGACATGAATTCACCGTACCCGTCTATGGTGCGGAAGAAGCCATGGATATTGCCCTTGCTATTGAAAAGAGTGACAAGCCCGTTGTCATTAACGAGTCTTCTGACAACTGTGGCGGTGGTGCGCCCGGTGACGGCACCTTCCTTCTTCGCGAAATGCTTAAACGCAATGTGGAGGGTTCTTACTTCGGCTTCATCTACGATCCCGAAGCCGCACTGGAAGCTGCAAAAGCAGGTGTTGGCAACACGGTATCTCTCAAACTCGGCGGCAAAATGGATAATCTTCACGGTGAACCCATTGAACTGACCGATGCTTATGTCAAATGTGTCAGCGACGGTGTCTATATCAACCATTCTCCCAAGGGGTTTGGTGACCGCTACAACATGGGACCCAGCGCTTGTCTTGTGGTGGGCAATGTCCACATCGTAGTCAGCTCCGCCCGACGTCAGCCCAAGGACGATGGCGTATTCCGCATGGTCGGACTTTCCTATGAGGAAATGGACGTGGTTGCGCTGAAGTCTTCCCAGCATTTCAAAGCATGGTGGCAGGATAAATCCCGCGGCATGATTCCCTGCGATTCGCCCGGCATCAACTCCTCCGACCTGCATTCCTTCAACTTTAAGAATCTCAACCTTTCCTATTATCCCTTGCAGGATGCCACCTGGGAGGAAGAATGATGGACATATCCCGTCTTGAACAGGACGTTCCCATCGTCAAGCAGATCAAAAATGGGGAAGAGGTCTTTTGGCTGAATGACAGCAAAAAGCCTTTTGCTGAAGCGATCGCTGACAGTCCTTTAACGATGGAAGACGTGCTTGATGCAGCAGCACGGCTTGACCGTTTTGCATCATATTTCAAAACTGCATTTCCCGAAACGATGAAGACGGACGGCATTATCGAATCGCCTTTGATGGAAATTGCACGGATGAAGGAGTATCTGCAGCAAGCGTATACTTGCGAAATTGGCGGTAAACTTTATGCCAAGCTGGACAGTCATCTTGCGATTTCAGGTTCCATCAAAGCACGCGGCGGATTCTATGAGGTTCTTTCCACGGCAGAGAAAATTGCACTGGATCATGGCATCTTAAAAGAAGATGATGATTACGCGATCTTTGCCTCTGAAGCGTTTCGCCAACTGTTTTCCAAGTACTCCATCGCCGTGGGGTCAACAGGCAATCTGGGACTTTCCATCGGTATTTTAAGCGCAAAGCTGGGCTTTCGTGCAAGCGTGCACATGAGCGCCGATGCAAGACAGTGGAAAAAAGACATGCTTCGTGCCAATGGTGTGGAAGTGGTGGAATATGAATCGGATTACAGCATCGCCGTGGCAAACGGCCGCGCCCTTGCGGCAAGCGATCCCTACTGTCATTTTGTGGATGACGAGAACTCCAAAACACTGTTCTTAGGCTACGCAGTTGCGGCGCTTCGCTTGAAAAAACAGTTTGAAGCACAAAAGATCACAGTGGATGCAGATCATCCCTTGTTTGTCTATCTTCCCTGCGGCGTAGGCGGTGGTCCGGGTGGCGTGGCATTCGGCCTGAAACTTGTCTTTGGTGACAACGTGCACTGCTTCTTTGCTGAACCCACCGATTCTGCCTGCATGCTCCTTGGCATGGCAACGGGTCTGCATAACAAGATCAGTGTGCAGGATATCGGCCTTTCCAACCGCACCGTGGCAGATGGTCTTGCCGTCGGTCGCGCATCGGGCTTTGTGGGACGTGTCATGATGCCCCACATCAGCGGCTGCTTTTCTCTTACGGATCAGCGCATGTTCAAGCTTCTTGCTGCGCTTGCCGATACGCAAAGTATCTACCTTGAACCGAGTGCCTTAGCCGGCATGTACGGTCCCGTATTGCTTGCACAGCACGCAGATTCCTTCACGATTCAAAATGCCACCCACCTTGTATGGGCAACGGGCGGCAGTATGGTACCCGAAGCGGAAATGCAGAAGTATTATCAGACAGGCAAATCCTTGCTTTAATAACAGACACACTGCATGTATTTGCAGTGTGTTTTATTTTTTGAAACTGTGTGCTATAATGTTTTCAATGATTTTGTACGTAAATTTGACAGGAGATTTGCTATGGCTATCAACAACAGTATTGAGAATTTCGAAATGATCGTCAACGATGCTTTTGTTCAAAAAGCGCAGAGCCTTCGTCCGACGTTGAACAAAAGCGAAGTGCTGCCCGTATCTTCCGTTGCCATCGAACGCAAAGGCGACGATTGGGTTGCGGTGAAGCAGGCGGATTGGAGTGAGACAAAGGGCATCGAACTTGCACCTCCCGAAAGTGTCTGCATCGATTTTGGCGACCATTGCGTGGGTTATGTCACCTTGAAGTTTGCATCTGCCGGCTCTCCGCCCGATGCACCTGCTTACATTCGTTTGAAATTCGGCGAACTTCCTTGTGAGATCGCTGAAAAAAGTGAAGATTATCACGGTTCCATCGGTGCAGGCTGGATTCAGGAAGAGTTCCTGCATATTGATATCCTGCCTGCGGAAATCCGTCTGCCGCGCCGCTATGCGTTCCGCTACCTTGAAGTCAAGGTTTTGGCATCATCGCCCAAATACCGTCTGACGGTGGAGGATGCATCCTGCGAAAGTGTTACTTCTGCTGATTGGTCCAAGGTAGAACCCCTGCCTGAATCCGTACCCGAGCATCATCGCAAGATGGATGCAGTCTCCTTGAAAACCATGGCGGACTGCATGCAGGATGTGTTTGAAGATGGTCCCAAGCGTGACCGCCGTCTTTGGATCGGCGACCTTCGTCTGCAGGCATTGACCAACTACGTCACCTTCCACAATGACGATCTGGTCAAGCGCTGCCTGTACCTGTTCGGCGGTCTGCTGCAAAATGAGCGCCATGTGGGTGCATGTTTGTTTGTGGAACCCAAACTGCAGATCGATGATACCGCACTTTTTGACTATGCGCTGTTTTTTATCAGCTGTTTGAAGGATTATTACGAGAATACGGGTGATCGCCAGACGCTGGAAGACCTGTGGGAGGTTGCCTATCATCAGATCGAACTTGCAAAAAATCGCCTTGATGAGAACTACCTCGTCCGCGACAGCGACGATTGGTGGTGCTTCCTGGACTGGGCAGACGGTCTGAACAAGCAGGCAGGTGCGCAGGGTGTATTGATCGTCACGCTGAAAGAAGCGCTCGTCCTTGCAAACGAAATGAAAGATGGGGAAAAGGCAGAAGAGATCCAAAAACTCCTCATCAAGACCATCAATGCTGCTTCTACTTACCTTTGGGATGAAAAGAAAGGCTTCTTCCGAAGCGGTGCCCAGCGGCAGATCTCCTGGGCATCCCAGATCTGGCTGATTTTGGCAGGCGTTCTTCCTGCAGAAAAAAATCGACAGATCCTCGGTCGTCTTGAAGCAAAGAAGGGCGATAAATCCATCATCGGCATGGTCACGCCTTACATGTATCACCACTATGTGGAAGCATTGTTCCGCTGCGGCCTGGTAGATGAGGCCTTCAAGCAGATGGATGATTACTGGGGTCAGATGATCGAAGATGGGGCAGACTGCTTCTTTGAACTGTATGATCCCGATAACCGTTACGTTTCGCCCTACGGCTCCCGCATCATCAACAGCTACTGCCATGCATGGAGCTGCACGCCGTCCTACTTCATCCGCAAGTGGTACGCAGAAGAATAATTAGATGTAATGTGAAGGCGTGCATTGTAAACCAAAGTACAAAGGTTTACAATACACGCCTTCTTTTTACGGAATAAAAATTGATTCTATTGCGCAAACTAACCTCAAAACAACAGAAGTGAGGGAGTAGTTTGAGTAAACTGCGCGGTTTGCAAAGTATAGAATTTACAAAATGTCCTGCCATCATCGGTCATGAGGCGGTTGTGGGTAAAAAAGAAGGCGAAGGACCGCTGAAAGCTTATTTTGACCATGTTGTACAGGATGAGCTTTTTGGCGAAAAAAGTTTTGAATATGCAGAACGCAAATTCTACAAGACGGCTGTGGAACTTGCCTGTAAAAACGCAGGACTTCATACGGCTGACATCCGTTATCTTTTGGGCGGTGATCTGCTCAATCAAATCATCAGTGCAGGGTATGCAGCACGGGACTTGCAGATTCCGTTTTTAGGTCTGTACGGCGCATGTTCCACCATGGCGCAATCACTGCTTTTGGGAAGTGTACTCATCGACGGCGGTTATGCCGATACTGCAGCCTGTGCTGTATCAAGTCACTTTGCATCGGCAGAACGGCAGTATCGTTTTCCCTTGGAATTGGGCAATCAACGCACACCCACCGCACAGTGGACCATCACAGGTGCCGGCTGTACCATTTTAAGCGACGAGAAAGAAGCGAATCTTTGCATCACGGGCGCAACCGTCGGACGTGTTACCGACTACGGTATTACAGATGCAAACAATATGGGCGCCGCTATGGCACCTGCCGCCGCAAACACCATTTTATGTCACTTGCAGGATTTTGGAAGAACTGTGCAGGATTACGATTTGATCGTTACGGGTGATCTTGGTTCTGTAGGACTTCAGCTTTTGAAGGAGATACTAACCCAGGCAGGTATCAATACAGATTCACGTTTTCAGGATTGCGGCTGCATGATTTTTGACCCTGAAACACAGGATGTCCACGCAGGCGGCAGCGGATGCGGCTGCAGTGCTGTGGTATTAAACGGCTATCTTTTGAAAAAGCTGAAAGAAGGCGCATATAAAAGAATCCTTTTCTGCGCAACAGGCGCCAAGCTTTCCACCACAAGTTCCCAGCAGGGCGAATCCATCCCGGGCATTGCCCATGCCGTGGTCATCGAAAGGGTGAAGTAATATGCAATATCTTTATACATTTCTCGTTGGCGGTTTGATTTGCACCATCGGTCAGGTTTTGATCGAAAAGACCAATCTTACAAGTGCACGGATCCTTGTTCTATTTGTCACAACAGGTGTCATCTTAGGTGCTGTCGGTGTTTATAAACCTATTGTTGATTTCGCAGGTGCAGGCGCTACGGTTCCTTTGACGGGTTTTGGATATTCTCTTGCCAAAGGTGCCGCCGAAGGTGTGGATCAATATGGGCTCATCGGTGCATTCACGGGCGGCATTACTGCAACAGCAGGCGGTATTGCTGCGGCGATTCTGTTCGGTTATTTGAATGCCGTTCTATTTGACCCACACGGAAAATAAGCAAAAGAAAAAAGGCTGTACATTTCGTACAGCCTTTTGCTTTTAGAATTAATGACCGCCGTTTGCGGAAGCATCCTTGACCAGAACGTCGTGTGCAGAACCTTCGCGAAGGCTCGTGGGGGAGACGATGGTCAATTTTGCATTCTTCTGCAGCTCGGGGATGGTAAGGCAACCGCAGTTGCACATGGTGGAACGGACCTTGCTCAGGGTAATGTAAACATTATCCTTCAGGCTGCCTGCGTAGGGAACGTAGGAGTCAACGCCTTCTTCGAAGGTCAGACCGTTGTTGGAACCGGTGTCATAACGCTGCCAGTTGCGTGCGCGGGAAGAACCCTCGCCCCAGTACTCCTTCATGTAAGTACCGTTGATCATGACGCGGTTGGTGGGGCTTTCGTCGAAACGGGAGAAGTAACGACCAAGCATGACGAAGTCAGAGCCCATTGCAAGAGCAAGGGTGATATGGTAGTCGTAAACGATACCGCCGTCGGAGCAGATCGAGATATAGATACCGGTCTCTTCGAAGTACTCGTCACGAGCAGCTGCAACTTCGATCACAGCGCTTGCCTGACCGCGGCCGATACCTTTCTGCTCACGGGTGATGCAGATGGAGCCGCCGCCGATACCGATCTTGATGAAGTCTGCGCCAGCCTCAGCAAGGAAGCGGAAGCCTTCGCGGTCAACAACGTTGCCTGCGCCAACCTTTACGGTGTCGCC
>JAGBGW010000219.1 GCA_017935825.1 Clostridia bacterium | reverse complement strand
GTCAGCACAGCTTCACTGTCTGCCACATACTTCTGCCGAAATGCTTCAAACTGTTCTTCTGTCAGCGGAACGCCCACTGCCAAATCGTAGATCTGCTGCAATGTGCCGCCCATGCCTCTTCGCACCATTTCGTCGCCCCGATAAGGCAATCCCAATTTCTGGCAGGCACCTTTGATACCCACAATAATGCCGTCGGATGCATCTGCCAGGGTATAGTCAAAATCAAAAAAGATCGCTTTGTATTTCATGGCCTTTCTCCCGAAAAAAACTTCGTTATTTCTATCATAACGAAAAATGGTTCTTCTGTCACACAATTCTTACAAATTCTTGCACTTCATCTTTTTGTTTGGTATTCTTTATTAAGATGGCACGGGTATGTCATTCCACTTTTTGAGGAGGATTCATCCATGCGCGATATCGCGATCGCACTTGATATGGGCAACAGCGGCGGCAAGGTCATCGCCGCCTGCATGCAGGACGGTCGTCTGGAAATTCTGGACGAGTTTGTGATCCCCAACGAGTTTGTGGAGATCAACGGCCATTACTACTGGGATACGTTTTTCATCTTCACGCAGCTGAAAAAGGCGATGAGAAAGTTCTCCCAGCTTGGTCGCGTTGTATCGGTTGCGGTGGATGCAACAAGCGGCTGCTACGGTTTTGTCAATGCAAACAAGCACCTTGCAGGCTACGTATCCGGTTCCCGTGACCCCAGATATTTCGATGCTCTGAAGCGCATGGAACATCTGATCTCGCCCTACGAGCTGTTTTTGGAAACGGGCGTGTTTCCGCTGGACGGCTTCAATATCTGTAAGCTCTTCTGCGATGTACAGGACGGCGACCTGCACGAAAATGACCCCGTGTATTTCCTGCAGCTTTCGGGCATCATGCAGTATTACTTAACGGGTGAAATTTCCATCGAGCGTTCCATGGCAGGCGCTGCGGTAACGATGAAGAATGACTTTTCCGACTGGCATTATGAATTGCTGGAGCGGCTTGGCATTCCTTCCCACATCATGCCGCCCATTGCGGAACCCGGCACCATGGGCGCACCGCTTCTTGAAAGCGTGGCACGGGAGACCAACTGCCCCGACTGCCGTTTCGTGCACACGGTGGAATTTGACTCCTCCGCTGCCATGATCTCCGCACCGGGCTTTGATCAGAACAAGATCTACCTTTCCATGGGCACCACCATCAACCCTGCGGTGGAACTGCCTGCCCCCATCATCAATGACCTGGCCTACGAGTACATGTACAAAAACGTACCCGTGTGGAAGGATAGCTACATGTTGCTTTCCGATGTGCCCGGCTTCCATCTTGTTTCGATGTGCCTTCGCGCATGGAATGCGCGGGGCATCGAGGTAGGTCACGGTGATCTGGTGGAAATGGCAAGTAAGGAAACGACCAATTCCTTCCTCGACATCTTTGATGCAAGACTTATGCAGACCTGCATGGATATGCCCGAGCGCATTCAGAATTTCTGCCGCGAGACGGGACAGGAAGTGCCCGAGACCATCGGACAGATCGCCCGCGTGATGTACGAAAGCTACGCCGTCACCCTTGCATGGTCCATCGAAAAGCTGTGTCTGATCACGGGACGGGATGATTACGAGGACATCACCGCCATCAGCGGCGGCGCGCGAAATGCGCTGCTTTGCAAGATGATCGCAGATGCATGCGGCAGGACGGTACGCGCAGGCAACCCCACGGCTACGGCGATGGGCAATCTGCTGGTACAGTTTGCGGCGCTTGGCCATACCGATTCCTTGGAAGGTATGAGAAAGCTTGCATCCACCGTCTGCCCCATGGCGGAATATGAACCTGAAGAAAACGAACACCTGAATCAAGGTCTTGCATTTTTGAAAGACCGCGGATTTTTGAAAGCATAAAAGGAGATAAAAAGATACTATGCGACTTGGAGTTGTCGGTCTGCCGAACGTCGGCAAAAGCACGCTGTTTAACGCCATCACCCATGCAGGTGCCGAGGCGGCAAACTATCC
>JAGBGW010000218.1 GCA_017935825.1 Clostridia bacterium | reverse complement strand
GTGGATGATAGCAGTCTTGTCAACGCGATACTCAACCTTACCGGCCTTGATATCGTGGACTGCCTTAGCAACATCCATGGAAACGGTGCCAGACTTCGGGTTCGGCATCAAGCCCTTCGGGCCGAGCACACGGCCCAGACGGCCGACGAGACCCATCATGTCGGGGGTCGCAACGACGACGTCGAAGTCGAACCAACCGCCCTGGATCTTGGCGATCATGTCCTCAGCGCCAACGTACTCGGCACCAGCGGCCTGAGCCTCGGCAGCCTTGTCGCCCTTGGCGATAACGAGAACGGTGACCTTCTTGCCGGTGCCGTTGGGCAGAACAACTGCGCCACGGACCTGCTGGTCTGCATGACGGGGATCAACGCCCAGACGGACGGAGATCTCGACGGTCTCATCGAACTTGGCCTTGGCAGTCTGCTTGACGAGCTCGATGGCCTCCTCGGGGTCATACAGCTTGGTGCGGTCGATCAGCTTGATGCTGTCGGAATATTTCTTTCCCTTTTTCATGGTTACATCCTCCTTGTGGTTCAGCGGGTTTTGCCCCTCCCACGATTCTGTTCAATCAGTCAACGACGACAACGCCCATGGAGCGAGCGGTGCCGGCGATCATGCTCATAGCGGCCTCAACGGAAGCAGCGTTCAGATCGGGCATCTTCAGCTCGGCGATCTCCTTGACCTGAGCCTTGGTGATGTTGGCAACCTTGTCCTTGTTGGGACGGCCGGAAGCGTGCTCAAGGCCGCAGGCCTTCTTGATCAGAACAGCTGCCGGGGGAGTCTTGGTGACGAAGGTGTAGGTACGGTCCTGATAAACCGTGATAACAACGGGGATGATCAGACCTGCATCCTTAGCGGTGCGCTCGTTGAACTCCTTGCAGAAGCCGGGGATGTTCAGACCGTGCTGACCAAGTGCGGGGCCGATCGGGGGTGCAGGAGTAGCTTTGCCTGCAGGAACCTGCAGTTTAACGTAACCCGTAATTTTCTTTGCCATGTTAATTTTCCTCCTAAATTGATTGGATTGTGGTTATTTCCGAAGCGAATGGCACATACGCCTCTCCCACAGACGCATCCACTGAGAATATTTTGAATGCGTGTCGATTTATTCCGTGACTTTCTGCGCCTGCAAAAAGTCCAGATCCACCGGGGTCTCTCGACCGAACATGGATACCACAACGCGAACTTTCTGTTCTTCGTGATCCACGCTCTGTACGATACCGACGAATCCTTCCAGGGGACCATCCATAACGCGGACAGACTGCCCTTCTTCGAAATCCAGACGGATGACGGTCTTTTCCACACCCATGGACTTGACTTCCTCTTCCGTAAGCGGAACAGGTTTGCTGCCCGGGCCGACAAAACCGGTGACACCGCGCGTGTTGCGTACGATATACCAGGATTCGTCCGTCATGACCATCTTGATCATAACGTAGCCGGGGAAGATCTTACGAAGTGCGCTCTTGCGCTTTCCGTTTTTGATCTCAACGACTTCTTCCATGGGAACGTTGATCTCTTGGATCAGGTTGTGAAGACCTCGATTTTCGACCATCTTCTCAAGGGTAGCTTTTACATTGTTTTCGTAACCGCTGTAGGTGTGCACGACATACCAAAGGCTGTCTGCAATTTCAGTGGTCTCGGTTTCCTGTACTGCTTCTTCGAGAACTTCAGTCGATTCGATATGATCACTCATGAAAAACAACTCCTCAGCCGATCAGCCACTGGAACACGGGCGTTACTGCCAGGTCCATCAGCCAGATGATAAGAGTAAATGCTGCAACAAAGCCGATAACTGCGATCGTGCCGTGAAGCAGTTCCTTCTTGGTGGGCCAGGTGACCTTCTTCAGTTCCTGCCACACATCCTTGATGTAGCGAATCGGGCCGCGGCGGCCGTCGTTCTTTGCAGGTGCTGCCTTCTTTGCAGCTGCTGCCTTTTTGGCGTCCTTCTTTGCAGCTTCCTTCTTGTCTGCTGCCTTAGCTACGCCGGTCTTCTTTTCTTCTTTTGCCATTTTGTCACATCCTCAAAAACTAATACATGGACAGTTTCAAGACTTAGCGAGTCTCTCTGTGCACAGTATGGGTCTTGCAGAAGCGGCAATACTTACGCATTTCGAGACGATCAGGATCATTTTTCTTGTTCTTCATCGTGTCGTAGTTGCGCTGTTTGCACTCCGTACAGGCCATGGTTACCTTTACGCGCATTGCGAAACACCTCCATCGTCATATTATCCCTTTTACAGAGATACCATAATATAATAGCATCAAAAGCAGCACTTGTCAACGAAAAACCGTCGGTTTTTCGGGTTTTCAAGTGCTTTTTGCTCCCAAAAGGGCACCTTATCTATTGTACCATGAGTTGCTCTGTATAACAAGAAAAATCCAAAGAAAATCAGTACTTTTTCGGGCTTTTCCCATAGAAAAAGAGGAGTCTTTTTCAAGACTCCTCTTCTGTTTGTTTATATAAGCCAATTTACACAGATCCTATGTCAGTCAAGCTCTGGCTCGATCAGGCCATAGGTATCGTCATGGCGCTTGTACACCACGTTGATACCGCCGGTTTCTGCATCCTGATAGACGAAGAATGCGTGGCCCAGCATGAGCATTTGTTCCACTGCCTCATAGGCGTCCATGGGTTTGACTGCGAAACGTTTGGTACGAACGATGCGGATGCCTTCTTCCTGCTCCTCTTCCTCATCTTCTTCAAAGTAGACAGGTTCGGGAGCGGCAAATGCATCTTCCTTCAATCTGCGTTCCAGACGGGTGCGGTGGCGGCGGATCTGTTTTTCGATCTTTTCCAGTACCTCGTCCACACAGGTGAAGATGTCGTAGCCCGTTTCTTCCGCGCGCAGAAGGCCGCCGTCAAAGGGAATCGTCACTTCGATGGTATCCCTTGCACCTTCGCGCGAGAATGTCACCAGCATCTCGGCATCGGGGCGCAGGTAGCGTTCCAGTTTGCCGGCCTTTTTCTCAAACAGATCGCGGATGTCGTCTGTCAGGGTGATGTTTTTGCTGCTGATGATGATCCTCATTACGGTCACTCCTTTCAGTTGCGAAGCGTTGCCGCCAAAGAAGCGGCTGCACTTGTTTTCCGTTGCGTGCACGCTTCGTGTTTTCTTGTTTTATATATTCTACGCATAAAGGTGATTTCCTTCCCTTATCCCCCATTTGAAGAATAAATTTTATACAAACAAAAATACCGTTTCCCCACAAGGAAGGAAACGGTATTTTTCGTGTCTCGTATATTTTTATCGAGCGGACTCGCGCATTGCCTGGAAGCAAGCTTTGCAATAAACGGGACGGTCATCGCGGGGCAGGAAGCTGACGCGATCGACGCGGCCGCAGGCAGCGCAGGTGATCTCATGCATCTGGCGAGGTGCGCGCTCTGCATTTGCATTGCCGCCGTTTGCACGAGCGTTTTTGCGTGCGTCACGGCATGCTTTGCAGCGAACGGGCTCGTTCTGGAAGCCCTTTTCTGCGTAGAATTCCTGCTCACCGGCGGTGAAAGTGAATTCTGCGCCGCAGTCTCTGCAGATGAGAGTCTTGTCTTCGTACATGGTTAAGGTTCTCCTTTAAAATCAAGTTGCATGATTGAAGCTGACCTGGTCTTTGACCCCGCACTCGCCGTCCGGAGGGTTCGCTACCCGGCTTCCTGCCTCTCACTACTACCCCTCTCACGTCGACCGTGGACGGACTTACATCTAGAACGCACCATGCTCACCAATACTTTTGATCGGCTTACGCGGATCGCTTTGCCTGCGTCTGGCATCGACTTACAACCACAGACCTAAAATCATGCAGTAGCATCATTATACATGCGCATTTTTGAAAAAGCAACCGAGTTTCCTTGCCGCAAACAAGGTTGTTTTGTCGAATTTTTCCCGAAAAACAAGGCTTTTTCGTTGTTTGAAAAAGCCTTGTAAGAATATATTAAGTTTTTCTTTCGTTGTATTCATTTTTGTATATTTGCATCGCTGCAGGTGGCTGTAACGCATATAACCGATGCCGCTCCCGCCAAAAGAAGCGGTATGGTACAGGCTCTGCAGGTGGCACCCGTGGTCAGCACATCATCCACAAGCAGGATGTGTTTGCCCTGCACAAGGGACGAATCTTTCACGGCAAAGGCATTTCGAAGATTCTCCTGCCTTGCTGCACCGTCAAGACCTGTCTGGTGCGCCGTGCGGCGAATCTTTTTCAGTGCGGACACAACTTGGCAGTCCATTCTTTTCGAAAGTTCATCCGCAAGGTACTTTGCAGGATTAAACCCTCTTTGAAGATATCTTGTCCAGTGCTGCGGCACGGGTACAAGAATCACATCTTCCGGCACACGATTGCCCACCGCCTTCTTCATAAAATGAGAAAGCACATAGGCATCATATCCCCTGCCGCCGAACTTCAGACCGTACACAAGATGGGATGCCGCGCCCGTATGCACCAAAGGCGCATATGCCATCACCTGACGATACACACGCTTGACGATGATATCCTGTTCCAAATCATTGAGACATTTGGAGCAAAGCCCTGTGTCAGGCACAATATCCCGTTCGCTGCCGCAAAGTTCGCACGCCAGATCCTTCGGCGCGATCAGGTCAAACAATGCACTGCACATTTTACGGAGCATCATTCCTGCTCCTCCTGCAGACGCTGTTTCAGACATCCGTATCGCGTGTCGATGCGATCGTTGTCCACCATGGCGCAGATACTGCGCTCGCTGCCCACAAGCATCACCATGCGCTTTGCACGGGTCAGTGCGGTGTAAAGCAGGTTTCTTGTCATCAGCATGGGCGCACCGCCGCAGATGGGCATCACCACCACGGGATACTCACTGCCCTGGGACTTGTGCACGGAAATGGCATACGCCATGTCCAGCTGGTCACAGTCTTCAAAGGCATATTCCACTTCCCGACCATCATCCAGCACCACCACAAGGGTCTTGGCTTCCGTGTCGATGGAGCGGATCACGCCCATATCGCCGTTGAACACACCCTCGCCAAAGTCACTGCCGCGCATCCACTCGATCTTGTAATTGTTCTTGGTCTGCATCACCTTGTCGCCTTCGCGGAAGGTGGTCGTCCCCACTTTCAGCTCATTTTTGCCGAATGAAGAGGGATTCAGTGCCGCCTGAAGCAGCAAATTCAGGTTGTTGACCCCCACTTCTCCCTTTTTCATCGGTGCAAGCACCTGAATGCCGGAGAATACATCCAGCCCCACAAATCCGGGCAGGCGCTTTCTGCAAAGCTCCACCACACTCTGGGCGGCAGCAGAAGCATTGTTCTGGCGTTCAAAGAAGAAGTCGGATTTTCGGTTGAACAGTTCGGGGTACTCACCATCGTTGATGCGGTGGGCATTGACCACGATAAGGCTTTCCTGCGCCTGACGGAAGATTTCCGTCAGCATGGTGCAGTCCGCCGCTCCCGATTCGATGATGTCGCGCAGGACATTTCCGGGACCCACGCTGGGCAACTGGTCGCGGTCGCCCACCAGCACAAGACGTGCGCCGTGAGGCAACGCGCGAAGCAGACGATGCATCAGGAACAAATCCACCATGGAGCACTCGTCCACGATGACCACGTCCGCATCGATGGGGTTGTCTTCGTTGCGGTTAAAGTAGGCGTTGCCGCCGTCACCGTTCATGTATTCAAGCAGGCGATGCACCGTGCGTGCCTCGTAGCCCGTCGCCTCCTGCATCCGCTTTGCGGCGCGGCCTGTGGGCGCGGCAAGCGCAGGGATCTGATCGATGGATTCCAGTACTTCCAGCACCACCCGAAGGATGGTGGTCTTGCCCGTACCGGGGCCGCCTGTAATAACGCAAAGGGGGCTTGAAAGTGCCTTTTCCACAGCAACGCGCTGGGCAGGTGCAAGTTCAATGCCAAGCTTGCGTTCGGCAGATTCAATGCGGATAGCGGCATCGCGCACGTAGTCCTGTCCCTGTCTTGCAATTTCCACAAGACGTTGGGCAACGTAGCGCTCGGATTCCAGCATCACGGGACGGTAGATGTAGACCTGATCCCCCATCAGCTGCTGCACGAGGGACCCTGTGATCAGCATCATGGAAAGCGCACGTTCAAGCGGTGCTTCATCCACCTGAAGCAGTCGCATCGCCTCCCGAAGAAGCTGATCCTGCGGCAGGCACACATGACCGCTGTCCATGGCGCGGACGAGGGCAAATACAAGCCCTGCGGTCATACGTCTGTCATCATCTTCCGCAATGCCCAGATTTCGACCGATGCGGTCCGCAGTAAGGAAGCCGATGCCATCGATCTCATCCGCCAGGCGGTAAGGGTTGTCCTGAATCAGCGTCTTTGCCGCCTCGCCGTACTGCTTATAGATTTTCACAGAAAAAAGCGGCGACACGCCGTGACCCTGCAGAAACACCATGGTATCCCGCATCTGCTGCTGGGCACGGAAGGACTCCGCAATTTTTGCACACTTAACAGCACCGATACCGGGAATTTCTTCCAGACGGTGCGGTGCGTACAGCATGATATCCAGCGTATCTTTACCAAAATGATAAACGATGGACTTTGCCGTGGCAGGTCCGATGCCCTTGACAAGACCCGAGCCAAGATAGCGCTCGATGCCCACCAGGTCCGTGGGCAAAATGGTCTCGCAATGCTCCACCTTCATCTGCTCGCCGTAGACGGGATGCTCCACGTATTCTCCGCGCATGCACACCCGCTCACCCGGCTCAAACAGAGAAAGGATGCCGACGGCAGTGAGCTCACTGCCATCGTCATCCGTAACTTCCAGCACGGCATAGCCGTTTTCATCATTCTTGTAAACGACGCCCGTTATAACGCCTTCAAACGTATTTGTGGTATCTGCCGCCCTCACAGTGCTGCAAGCAGGCGCTCTACGCGGTCGACCTGCTCCCAGGGGAAGATGTCGCGACCGAAGTGACCGTAGGATGCAGTCGCCTCGTAGATGGGACGACGAAGACCCAGGTCGGAAATGATTGCTGCGGGGCGAAGGTCGAATACCTTGCGCACTGCTGCAGCAATCTTATCGGTGGAAACCTTTTCGGTGCCGAAGCACTCAACGCGCACTGCCACGGGCTGTGCAACACCGATCGCATATGTGATCATGACCTCGCAGCGGGAAGCAAGACCTGCTGCAACAATGTTCTTTGCAACGTAGCGGGCTGCATAGCTTGCGGAGCGGTCAACCTTCGTGGGGTCCTTACCGGAGAATGCGCCGCCGCCGTGACGGCAGTAGCCGCCGTAGGTGTCGACGATCAGCTTACGGCCGGTCAGACCGGAGTCGCCGGTGGGGCCGCCGACCACGAAACGGCCGGTGGGGTTGATCAGAATGCGGGTATTGTCGTCGATCCACTCTGCCACGTCACCCTGCATGATGATGTTCTTCTTTACACCTGCTGCAAGCTCGTCCATGGAAATGTCAGCGATGTGCTGGGTGGAAACAACGATGGAGTCCACACGCACGGGACGGTCATCCTCATATTCCACGGTGACCATACCCTTGCCGTCGGGCAGAAGGTAAGGCATGGAACCATCGCGGCGGCAGTCTGCAAGGCGCTGGGTCAGGTCGTGAGCCAGCATGATGGGCAAGGGCATCAGAGCCTCGGTCTGGTCGCATGCATAGCCAAACATCATGCCCTGGTCGCCTGCGCCGATATCCGCCACATCAGCGATGCCGCGGCTTTCCAGTGCACGGTCAACGCCCATTGCGATGTCGGGGCTCTGCTCGTTGATGGCAGTCAAAACAGCACAGGTATTGCCGTCGAATCCGGTGGTAACATTGTCATAGCCGATGCGGCAAACGGTCTTGCGGACGATGGAAGGGATGTCCACATAACCCTTGGTGGTGATCTCACCCATGACGAACACAACGCCGGTGGTGGCGCAGGTTTCGCATGCAACACGAGCATATTCATCCTGTGCCAGCATTGCGTCAAGCACAGCGTCGGAAATCTGATCGCAAACTTTATCCGGATGGCCTTCGGTTACGGATTCACTGGAAAAAAGAATCTTTTCGCTCATGGTTATTCTCTCCTGTTCTGGAAAAATCAAATCAAAGTTACAACGCCGTAGAGCAGCATGATAGCAAGACCTGCCACTACATTGCCGAATACAACGGCGGGAATGGACTTCTTCAGGGGCATATCCAGCACCGTTGCGATCAACGAGCCGGTCCAAACGCCCGTGGTGGGCAGCGGCACTGCCACAAAAAGGAACAGACCCCAGGTAGCGTAACGGGTGACCTTGTCACTTTTTCTTACACCGCGGTTCTGAATCCAATCAGCAAGCTTGGAAAGTCTGGGACGGGAGTACATCCACTTCATTGCAGGACGAAGGAAAAGCAGCACGATCAAGCCTGCCAAAGTAGAGCCCACATAGCACAGGAAAAAACTGGTCCACGGGGCGATCCCCCACGTCTGTGCCAAAATAATTGCACCCTTCAGTTCCCAAATCGGAAACATGGAAGAGATAAACACAACAAGTTCTTTTGCAAAGCCTGCCTGGGCAAGCTGCATGAAAAACGTTTCCATCAACCCTGTCCTTTCCCTCGGAAATTCTGTCAAAAACATGTGTGCAGTGTCGTAGGCACACACATATTTATTATACGATAGATAAAATACCTCTGTCAAACGATTGCGCGCCTGTTTTAAGCTTTATTTGCACCACTTGCGCATCGTCTTCCATGCAGATATAATGATTCTGCTTTTATAAATCGAATCCGTAATTTTTGGAGGGCAAAAACTATGCGTCATGTACTGGGCTGTGTCCGCCGCGCAGACCGCGATTTTCGTCTGATCGAGGAAGGTGACCGCATCTTAGTGGGTCTTTCCGGCGGCAAGGACTCCATGGCACTGCTGCGTGCGCTTGCGCTGTATCGCCATTTCTGCCCCAATTCCTATACGCTGGAAGCTGCCCATTTATGTCTTGGTCTAAGCGAAGAAAACATTGAGGGCATGAAGGAATTCTGCCAACAGAACGATGTACCGCTGCACCTGATCGATTCCCAGATCGGCGACATCGTATTGAACCAGCGAAAAGAGAAAAATCCCTGCAGCCTTTGCGCCACCATGCGAAGAGGCGCCCTCAACAATGCCGCCCGCGACCTTGGCTGCAACAAGCTTGCACTGGGGCATCATTCCGATGATGTGATCGAAACGCTTCTGATGGGCATCTTTCAGGAAGGGCGAATGCACACCTTTGCCCCCACCACCTATCTTGACAGAAGCGGCATCACCGTCATTCGTCCTTTCGTCTACTGTACCGAGCAGCAGATCCGCCATGTGGCCACCACGCAGAACTTCCCCATTTTGAAGAGTCCCTGCCCCCTTGACGGCTACACCAAGCGTCAGTATTACAAAGAACTTCTGGACCGTCTGCAGACAGAGCTTCCCGATGCAAGAAAGATGCTTCTTCTTGCCCTGTCAAACACCGAGCAATACCGTCTGTGGGATGAAGGCAGCATCGTGCGAAAAGAAGATTTTGAAGAAAAATAATATAAAAAAAGAGACGATGAAAAACATCGTCTCTTTTTCATTTAGTCGTTTGTTTTTGCCTGTACGGCGATCGCTGCGCCCGTATCGGACAGCAGCTGCCGCACGCGGTCAATGATATTACCCGGACGCGCCGCATCGGGCGACTGACCGAAAATAATCAGCTGTGCATAGTGCTTCCTTGCATAGTCAGCAAGCGTTACTGCAACATCATCACTGCGAAGCACGGTCATATCCGCGCCGTACTGTTTGCTGACATTGAAAAGATG
>JAGBGW010000029.1 GCA_017935825.1 Clostridia bacterium | reverse complement strand
CGATAAAGCTCGGTCATGAAGCTCTGGCAGAATGCCATTACTTCGCGGTCGCTCTTACCCTTGGGGTCGAAGTCGGAACCGCCCTTACCGCCGCCCATGGGAAGACCGGTCAGGGAGTTTTTGAAAGTCTGTTCAAAACCGAGGAACTTGATGATGCCAAGGTTTACGGACGGATGGAAACGGATACCGCCCTTGTAGGGACCGATGGCGCTGTTGTACTGTACACGGAAGCTGCGGTTGACCTGTACGTTGCCGTTGTCATCCACCCACGGTACGCGGAAGATGATCTGACGCTCGGGCTCGACCAGGCGCTCCAGCAGACCGTTCTTTTCAAGTTCAGGGCGCTTTGCAACAACAAGTTCAAGGCTCTGAAGAACTTCCTTTGCAGCCTGATGGAATTCGGGCTCGTTGGGGTTTCTTGCGATCAGCTGCTGCATGACGCGTTCGGTATAAGACATGATATATCCTCCTTCAAATATGGCAGAAGCTCTGCCTCACTTACAAATAAGTATAACTAAGTATAAAATAAAACCTGCATCCATTGCAATGGGTTTGCTGTATTTTTTGCAGGTTTTACGCATTAAATTGCAAATTTTACTGTATTCGTCCTTCAAATATCGTTTTTCTGCAATGCCGTGTCCATTTTCTTTCATTCTTTACAATGCATTTTTCACATTTTCCGGCGGATATGTCACTGTGTCATTTCATCCTTTAAGTTTTAATGATGAGTGTATTTTTTTGAGTTTGTGTGTGCTATAATAAAATATGTATGTGTCATCGGTTTTTGCCCATGGCATCATCCCAAGTATATTACCCGATGCACAGTTGTGGGTCGTGATAAAGGAGATTCTACCATGCGGTTAAAAAGATTTTTGTGCGTCCTCATCGCAATTGCCGCCTTTTGTGGGGTAATGTTTGGCCCCGATACAGCGCATGCCGTACAGGATGATATGCATATCGATCAGCTTGAGCGGGTCTATACCATGCAAAGCGACGGCAGTGCGCTGGTAAGCCAAACTGTCAGCTTTGTGTTTTCCAAGCCTGCCTCTGCTGTACAGGTTTTCATTGGCAGTTTCTCCACTCCGCCGGAGGATTTAAGTGTACGCATCAACAGCACACAGCTTTATAACCGCTCTGCCCAGGGCTATGACAGAGATACCCATCTGTACAACTATAAGGCGACCTCCTCAGGCGGCGGCTGCAGTTTTTCCTGCCGTTTCCCTGAAAAGCAAAACGGCGTAACAGTGACATTCAACTACACACTGTATAATACCACCACGATTTATGCCGATGCTGCCATTTTGGATGCTGCGCTGATTGATGATACCGGCTACGATATTACATCTGCCCGTACTGTAATCCAGCTGCCGGCAGCCTGTGATGCAAAACTCATCGATGTATTCTGGAACGACTATCATCTTGCACCCGAATCCCAAACCGATGGTACATCCGTCACAGTCAGAATGCAGGATGTATCACAAGACACTTACGTGCATACGCAAATCGCACTGCCGACGGAGCTTTTCCCCGATGTCTCCACAGGTTCCCGCCTGAAGGCAGAAGTGCTCGATGACCTGCGCAGCGATCGTGACAGTGAGATCACCTACATCAACTACCACACATGGTTTTCTTCCCGTCAGCCTCGCATCATCATCGTCAGTATTATTGCCGCAATACTTCTGGGCTATATCACCCGCATCCGTCGCCGTCGTCATCGCCCCATCTCCGTTTCTCCATCCAGGGACGTTCTTCCCACCGAGCTTTCCCCCATGCAGTTCTCCCTGCTTATGGGGTTCTATAAACGCAACGGCAAACGCCGCCGCGCAAAGAACGCACTGTACGGTACGCTGATCAGCCTTGTGGACCGCGGGATTTTGTCCGTCTATCCTGTAGAAGATGATACAAACGACTGCGAAATCGTCTACACTCCCTGGGAAGGCTGCCAGACTTCAGGTGATGAAAACATCCTGCTGCTTCTGTTGTTTGAAGACATTGCAGGCGGCGAAAGCAGTGTAACGCTGTCCCAGATCAAAGCTTACTGCAAGCTTCTGCCCGGCGTTGTTTCCTCCGCACTTCGTCACATGAACGATTATGCCATCAGTGAAATGGCGCAGGCGCACAATATCGAGTTCTTCCGCTTCGTAAAGCTGCCTCTGGATTTCCTCTTCCAGATGGGCTTTATCGCAGGCGCAGCATTTATGGCATACCTGCAGTGCTGGAGTGCAGCCTTCACAATGCTTGCAAGCGTATTCATCATTTCCTTCTGCAGTCGTGATCGTCTGCACAGACTTTCAAGATCCGGTGAAGACCTCTTTGAACGCGGCAGCGCTTTCCGCCGCTATGTCATCGATTGCACCACACAGCAGGAAGCAGACGACAAGCCCGAGCTTTCCTGGTGGTCTTCTGTACTGGGGCACGCTGCTGCCATTGGCCTTCTGCCTCATCTGGAACGTGTGCTGCCTCAGATGTATCCTGAACTGAATCAGGAAGACTTCGCCAGCGAACATGAAGGCTCTGCACCGCTTTGGGGGCTTTGCGCAGAGGCTTCCATCGGCATGTTGTCCACATCCCTGGCCAACATCAGCGATGTGCTGCTGCATACCCAGCGTGTGATCGAGCGCAGCGATACGGAAAAATAATTCAAACACCGCAACACAAAAGGAAGCGGATCGAAGTTCGATCCGCTTCCTTTTTCTTACTTTTCTGTAAATACATTGACCTGTATGCCGTATTGCTCCAACAGATATGCGTTGGCATAGTCCTCAAACAGGTTGGCAAGGTCGCTGTTTTCGCCGTCGCTTCGATACATGCAGTAGATACCTCGATCGGCGGGACGGTCATCCATGTGCTTGATCACAAGATCGTCGTACTTAACCAGTTCCTGCGCAACGTAGTAGGGAACCATCGCCCAGTGGTTGTCGTCATACAGCGCACGGTCAAAGAAGGAAAGCTTATCCACATAGGCAAAATACAGACAAATTCACAGCGGCAAAACATGGTATGCTGCTTTGATTTGTACAATTGTATGCAATCGTGTATAATAGCACACATCCAAAGCAAAAAACGGGAGGTGTACCTTTGTCTGCACCAAAAAACAAACCGATGCTGATCCCTGTTCTTCGCCTGATGGGAAAGAACGTGTTTTATCATAACGTCTATCAAAATGCCGCATCGCTTGCATTTTATCTGCTCTTTGCGCTGTTCCCCATCCTGATTTTCATCAGCAACCTTTTGGGTTTGCTGGATCTGGATGTGATCGCCATGATGGAAAGCGTACAGCACATTCTGCCAGAGGACATCATCAAGCTGCTGAAAACCTACCTTGAATACGTCTCCCACACTTCCAGCAAACGACTTTTGTACTTTGCACTGGTGTTTTCCATCTGGTTTCCCCTTCGCGCCGCAAAGTGTCTGATGCGCAGCATCCGCATGGCGTACCATTCGGGCAAGCCGCAAAAGCCTTTCTACTACACGCTGCGCCAGCTTGTCTACACATTGGTGCTGCTTCTGATCATCGGTGTGACACTGCTTTTGCCCACCTTCGCAAGCCGTGTGATGAAGTTTATCCATAACACCCTTTCTGCAGAGATCATTCGCCTTGACTCGCCCCTGGGGCTGCAAAACTACCTGCGCTTTATCCCCATCGCCATTTTGATGTTTATCGCGCTGGGCATCCTGTACGCAGTATCCACCGACCAGCGGCAGCCCACGCTGACCGTCATGCCGGGACTTTTGTTCGCACTTGTCTGCTGGCTGGCAGTGAGCATGTGCTTCTCTTTCTACGTCAAGCATTTTGCAAACTATACGGTGATCTACGGCGCACTGGGAGCGGTGATCATGCTGCTGGTATGGCTGTACCTAACGTCCATCATATTGATCCTGGGTGCGGAATTCAACGCAGCGCTTTCCGCGATCCGCAAAAAGGCAAAACACACGCAAGAGCTTTCCGAATAATATAAGCCAAAGCACGAAATTTTTTCTTAGGAGGATTTATGGAAAACTTTGCAATGTCCATGCTGTGGTTTTGGGTCTGCTACATTCTTGTCACGTTGGTGGGCATCGGTCACACCATCTTCAACATCTACGTACTTGGCATGGGCGTGATGAATGAACACGACATGGGTGAAGGCTACGAAAAAACAAAGCCCTGGCATCCGCTGTACAACATCATCCTGTTTACGGTTTTCGGTTGGCTTTATATGAACACTCTTGCCGTCCCAACCTTCGCCGAGGCACTTGCAACAGGTCTGATCTGGATGGGCATCTGCATCGTCTTTGACGTCTTTGGCTGGGTGATCATCCGCCATCCATGGAGTCTGACCTTCCGCCAGTTCTATGTGGAATACCAGCCCTGGATCACGCTGATTTATATCGCAATTCTGCTTGGTCCTGTGCTTGGCTACGGTATTTGCCTGCTGTAAACGCAATGCAACCCAAAGTTGCGCAATAGTTGGTGGTTTTTTCCGTCTTTCTGCAGTAAAGTGATTTGCGTAAAGGAGGTCGAGCCATGTTCCGTATATCTATTTTCTCGATCCTTGTCATTTTGCTGAATCTGGCAGTGATCGGCGTACTTGTGTATCTTGTGATCCTTTTGATCCGCGCGCTTCGAAAGTATCTTGCATCGTCCGATGTGCGCAAGAAAAAGCAGGAAACAAAGAAGTCCCTTGGGGAGGTCATCCGCGCCTGCCGCACGGAACGCAATATGACACAGGAGTTTGTGGCAGAAGCCCTGGGTGTCAGCCGACAGGCGGTG
The DNA here is from genome assembly GCA_017935825.1 of Clostridia bacterium. Taxonomy (GTDB): domain Bacteria; phylum Bacillota; class Clostridia; order Christensenellales; family Maliibacteriaceae; genus RGIG9107. The sequence goes on along the minus strand of JAGBGW010000029.1, from coordinate 11,278 downwards.
TCCAAGTGGGAATCAGGCGCATCGGAGCCTTCCACCAGCAACCTGCTGGCACTGGCAAAGCTGTTTGACATCTCCCCCGCCGAGCTGTTGGAACAAGTACAATAAGACATAAAAAAGAACCTTTGCAGAAGCAAAGGTTCTTTTTGTTTACTCTTCGATCAGAGCCTTGCCCACAGCACTGCGCTGGGACTGCTCGATGAACTGGTTGGTGTAAAGCTCGTAGTATTCGCCCCGCTTTGCCATCAGTTCGTCATGGGTACCACGCTCGATCTCTCGTCCATCGCGGATGACGATGATCAAATCAGCCCGACGGATGGTGGAAAGTCGGTGGGCAATGACAAAGCTGGTTCTGCCCTGCAGCACGTGGTCGATGGCCTTTTGGATCAGCTGCTCGGTCTTGGTGTCGATGGAAGCCGTGGCTTCGTCCAGCACGAAGATGGCAGGATCGATCAGCACGGCACGGGCAAATGCGATCAGCTGCTTCTGACCCGTGGAAAGAAGGCTGCCGCCCTCACCCACCTGGGTGTCGTAGCCCTCTTTGAGCTGCATGATGAAATCATGTGCAGAGGCGATGCGCGCCGCTTCTTCCACCTGCGCATCGGTGGCCTCGGGGCGACCGTAGCGGATGTTGTCCCGCACGGTACCGGAGAAAAGATGGGGCGTCTGCAGAACATAGCCCATGTTCTGCTGCAGGTACAGCATGCCAAGTTCTTTTGTATCCACGCCGTCGATGAGGATGCGACCTTCTGTGGGCTCGTAGAAGCGCCCCAGCAGCTGTACCGTGGTGCTCTTGCCTGCCCCCGTCTCACCCACCAGAGCGATCTGCATGCCGGCTTTGACATCCAGATCAAAATCATGCAAGACGATCGTTTCATCGTTATAACTGAAGGTGACGTGTTCAAATTTTACATCGCCCTGCATTTTCGACCAGTTTTCCTTTTTAGGCAGGAAAACAGTGCCGAAACGCGCTTCCACCTGCGGAAGATCAACGATTTTGGGTTCTGTATTCAAAATCTCCACCACACGCTCCGCTGCTGCCTGCGCCGCCTGCAGTTCCGCAAAAATGGTGGCAAGATTGTTTACAGGTTCAAAGAAGCCCGTAGCATAGTTGACGAAGGTAGCCAGGATACCCAGCGACAATCCGCCAATCAGTACGCGCTCACCACCGCCCCAAAGGACAGCAGCCATACAGACGTTACCGATCAAACTGACCAGCGGAAGATAAATGCTGGAATACTTTGCTGCACGCAGGGCTGCCTGTTTCATGCTGCCCGTCTTTTCCTTGAACTGAGAAAGGTTTTCTTCTTCAAACAACAGCGTTTTGGTGGTCTGCGCACCCATGATTCCTTCATTAAATGCGGCCAGAATTGTCGCCTGAATGCGGCGTGCCTGGCGTTGAGCAGAGAGGATATGCCTCTGGAAGTAGATGCTCAGCGCAATGATCGGCGGCAGCGTTGCAAGCACGATCAGTGCAAGGGCAGGCTTCAAAACAAACATCGCTGCCACAACACCGATCATGTAGGCGATCGCCCAGGAACCGTCTACGATGCTCCAGGCAAGCATTTCGGTCAATCTGGTGACATCTGCAAGCATGCGCGAGGTAATCTGTCCAATGGGCATATTGTCATAGAAAGACAGCGACAATTCCTGCAGCTTTTGGAACATGGATGCTCGGAGATCCCTCGCCATGCCAAGTTCAATACGGGAAGCAAACAGGATAAAGAACAGTACATTTGCACCCTGCGCCACAGCAACTGCCATATACAGCGCAAAGAAACGGACCAAACCATCGGTACTGCCCGAAGGGATAATGACATCGATGACGTGCATTGACAAAAGCGGGAATGCAACATCGATCACCGCCGTCAAAAGCATGGTGACCACAACACCGACAATGAATTTTTTATATTGCAGCATCACGCGCAGAAGCTGCAGCCAGATGCGCCAATCGACTTTTTTATTCGTCTGCATCACAGCACCTCCTGCATACGCGCGCTTTGGATATGGAACAGATCTCGGAAGAGACCTTCCTGTGCCAGAAGTTCTTCACCCGTACCTATTTGGGCAATGCATCCGTCTTCCAAAACCAAAATCAAATCTGCTTGCATCAACGTTCCGATACGGTGAGAGATCAGGAATGTCGTCTGTTTCTTTGTCCTTGTCGCCAGCGCCGCACGGATTTTTGCATCCGTCGCCGTGTCTACCGCCGACAGGGAGTCATCCAGCACCAATACAGGAGTATCTCGCAGCAGCGTTCTTGCGATCGCTACACGTTGTTTCTGACCGCCCGAAAGCGTAATACCGCGTTCGCCGATCATGGTTTCATAGCCCTTGGGGAAGCCGTCAATGGCATCGGTCAGCGATGCATCCAAAGCCGCCTGTTCCACCGCTTCTTTCGACGCCTCGGGGCAGGCGATAGAAAGATTCTCATACAAAGATCTTGAATACAGGAAGCTTTCCTGCAGCACGTAACCTACATTTTGACGTACGCTCTTGCGATTGATGGTGGATAAATCCGTACCGTTTACCGTGATCGTACCGCCTGTGGGATCGTACAATCTTGCAAGAAGCGATACAAGCGTGGATTTGCCTGAACCCGTGGTACCCAAAATCGCAACGGTCTGCCCCTGCTTGGCAGTGAAGGAAATATCATGCAAAATAGGATGGGATGCATCGTAGGCAAAATCCACATGGGAAAATACGATGTCGCCGTTTTCAAATGTATTTTCCCCGCCATCGTCTTCGGGTGCACGGCTCAAAATATCGTAGAGTCTGCCCCATGCCACACGTGCTTTGCCAAAATCGGCAAGGATACGGCCCATCTGACGCACAGGCCATACAAGCATGGTGGAATAGGTAGTGAACATAATCAGCTCGCCCACCGTCAGCTGATCGCGCAGGCAGAGAATGGTACCGACTGCCAACGAGATACCACACTGCACATACCCTGCAGCATCGGTCATGCCCCAGAACATCGCCATACGGTCACTGACACGCAGATTCATCACTCTGGAGTATTCGTTTTTTTCATCGAATTTTTCTACCTCGCGTGCCTGCTGACCAAAAGCACGTACCACACGCACGCCGGATACATTTTCCTGCAGGACGCTGCTCATCTCACCTTCTGCCTCATCGGCAAGAAGGAAAATACGTTCCACTGCAAAAAAGTAAATAATACTGCCTGCCAAAACCAGAGGGATCAGCGACATGGTGGCAAACATCATCGTACGATTTGCAGGCAGCATCAGGCAAAATGCCACCGACACCACACTGATGGCACGGGCAAGTTCTACGATCCTGCCGGCGGCAAAATTGCGGATCATCTCCACATCGGTGGTACAGCGCTGGATAACGTCACCTGTATCCAGACTATGGAATGCAGCAAAATCCAGATTTTGAAAATGCTCCATCAAACGGTCGCGCAGGTTCTTTGCCAATCCATCCGCACCGTGACGGGAACAGTAAGCACGAAACAAATGTGCCGCGCTGCTGCCCAAGGCAAGAAGCGCCACACAAAGCGCACAAATCCAAAGATTGTCTGCCAAATATGCACGACCGCCCAGATTCTCGATCCATACGATGGCGAAATCAGGCAGATCAAAGGGTTTGGTATCCAATACCGAGTCCACACTCAACCGCAGCACCAAAGGAATCAAAAGCGAAAAAAGTGCAGCAAAAACAGCCGCGACCATACATGCGGCAAACCAGCCTCTTTCCCCTTGCAGCAGTGAGAAAAAAAGTGCTCTTCTTTTTTTCTTTTCCTGTTTCACGCGTTTCCTCCAAATTTAAACGCCGCTCTGCGCGAAATGCACACAGGCGGCATAACATTGCATTATCATCATTATATCGGAAACAACGCGATCTTACAATTCTTCAGCGTGGGAAACTAAAGCAAAAGCAGCTGCCAACACCTTCCTGCGATTGTACACGGAGACTGCCTTTGTGAAGTGCCGCAAGACGTGCAGCCGACGGCAGTCCAAGACCATGCAGGTGCTGCTGCCGCTTATCCGTTGCATGAGGCAGAAAAATCGTATGCAGCTTATCCTGTGGAATACCATGTCCATCATCGCGCACGAGAATGCTGATGCTGTCCTGATCCCCTGCACCATCCACCACCACATGAATCCGCCCCCTTCCCTGTGCAGCTTCACAGGCGTTAAGAATCAAATTCTGCACAATGCGCTGCAGGCTTAATGCATCAAAACGGGCAGTACAGCTGCCGCGGCTTTCGAATTCCAATTCCACATTTTTCGTCTGCAAAAAGCACTCCATCTGCATGCAGATATCCCGCACACAGAGTGACGCATCACCCAGCCTTCTCACGCTTCCAAGGGTCTGTTTTTTCTGCACAAGTGTACACAGAGTTCTGCACAAAAGAACGATATATGCACTTTGCATCGTCAGCATATCTGTGTAGAACACGTTGCCGGAAGTCTTTTGCAGTGCACTTGCCTGCTGCACGATGCCGCATGCGCCGGACAAATCATGCGCTATACCCGCAAGATCCAAAAAGACCTGTTTTCTTTGCCGAAGGATAATAAAAAGGCAACCGCCAAGCGCGACAGACAGACAAACCAAAACAATACACAAAAGCGTCATAAAAGGTTGCATTATATTACTTCCTACCTTTTTGGTAATTTCTGCCTTTCATGATAAACCATTCTTTTTTTCGTACAATAGTTTCGACAAAATCTCCCAAAAACAGACAAAAAAAGACGCACAGCCAACTGACTGTGCGTATCAATTTGAATGCCGTGCACCTTTGATCGATGCTGCATCTACGACCGGAATCCGAAGCGCTGAGCTCCGGCCAGGCAACCCTGCGGCACACACATACCTCTGCTTAGTGCTGCTTTCTTCCGAACCTGACACGGTTCACAGCGCAGTGTTGCACAGGACCCAACCTTCATCGCCCCCCGACGACGTTCCAGACGCCACAGACACAGACCTCAGCAAAGGGATCAAACCTCGCTGTAGCGGATTGCGAGTTACAAGGCACCGCTGGCTCCCCGTCTGGCACGGCAAATCTGACGATTGTCACCCGATTATTATACCCCATGAATTCAAATTATGCAACCGATGGTTTTTTTCTTAATCAAAAACTCATTCCATACAAAAAAGAACCGATATAAATCGGTTCTTTTTATCATGCGTTATCCTTCTGTCATGGGCTGCTGCACAAGGCAGATCCCTTCCAGAATTTCAGGAGTGATACCCACAGGCAGCCACAGGCACTGACCGCTTGTGATAATGGATGTATAGGGATTATCCGGCACCAGAAGATAGCGGCCATTCTTTTCTTTGACAATCCAGCGCACCTGATGACCCTGACGGTCTTCCTCGTCCACACGAAGTTCGCCCGAAAGCACATAGCCTGTGTCAATACCCGAAGAAGGCGCCACACAAGATGTGGACAAAAGGTTCAGCAGACGATCCTTTGCAATAGCATCAGCGGATGTGGTCTTCTCAGTTTCAGGATTGTACACCTCCATGGAGTAGGTATACATTTCCAGCATCGTCATCATGCGCGGCGAGAACAGCTGCTGCTCTACAGAAGTGCGGATACCCTTCCAAAGCACAGTATCGCTGAATCCATCGTCATATGCACCAACGCCGGCAAATGCATACTGCACAGCAATAGCAGTCTTATCTGCCATGGATTGCTCGTTATCGTACCAAATGACGTGCATAACTCCTTCGGTATCGGTAAACTTCACATAGGCACTGTGATACGTCTTATCCCATTCTTCCTGCAAAAGAGAATCTGCAGAAGTGGTTAATTCTTCGTTTGAGTCATAATACTGACTTTGCAGGTAAAGTTCCTCCACCTGAGCGTAGCTGACCACGGGTCCCTGCGTGGGATTGCCCGGCCAAAGCGAAGCACCTGTCTCATCAAAACGGAAATCGCGACCATAAAAAGGCATCACCAACACCAGCTGACGGGAAGATACCATGGAAAGGATCTTTAAAATATTGTTGTACAGCCAATCATAGCTACAGATGGGACCTGCCGTATCGGAGAAAAGACCATACTGCTCAAATGCCATCAAAAGCAAATGATCGCTTTGTTTGCTCAATGCCACATAATCGTAAGCATCTTCGTTTGCACTGCCGCCTGCACTGAAATGCACACAAGTGTTAAGCATAACATTTTCACCCAGTGCCTGACGTACAAACGTGATCAAAGATGTAAATGCATCACGATCTTCAGGTTCCAGTTCTTCAAAGTAAATGTTGATACCCTGTACACCGGAAGTTTCCGCAAAAGAGACGATCTTATCAGCAAATGCCTGCCAAAGATCCTCATTATCCAGCAGCTTTTTCGTAAATGATGCATCTTCGGATACAACACTTGCCCAAACCTGGATCTGATCCTTATCTGCAAGCTGAACAAAGTTGGCGTAATCCACTGTATCGCCCATCTGTGCAGTGTCTGTCAATGTTATTTTGCCATCCACATCGCTTAAATACAGCCAGGTAGGTGCTAGCACATTGATCACACTGGTCAGGCGCTTATATGCAGTGGGACGTTCCTGCCAAAGCAGCACGTACTGCTTACTGCCATCGTTGTAGACATTGTCCAAAAATGCAATGGAACTTTCGTTAAACGTGGGTTCCTCTGCTTTGCCGCAGCCGCCCATAAGCATTGCCATGATCAGCAGCAGGCACAGCGCGGTTTTAAAGCGTTTGTTCATGTTGTTCTCCAAAGGTTATTCTTACTTGGTGCCGAACAGACGGTCGCCTGCATCGCCCAGACCGGGTACGATGTAGCAATGGTCGTTGAGGCACTCGTCAACACCTGCAACGTAGATATCCACATCGGGATGATCCTTCTGGATGCGCTCGATGCCTTCGGGTGCTGCGATCAGGCACATCAGCTTAATATGCTTGCAGTTATGCTTCTTGATGAAGGAAACTGCTGCAGATGCAGAACCGCCGGTTGCAAGCATGGGGTCGACCACGACGGTCTCACGCTCTTCCATATCTGCGGGGAGCTTACAGTAGTATTCCACAGGCTCCATGGTCTGGGGGTCACGGTAAAGACCGATATGACCAACCTTTGCGTTGGGTACAAGGGACAGGAAACCATCAACCATACCAAGACCTGCGCGAAGTACGGGTACGATGGCAAGCTTTCTGCCTGCGATCATTTTCTTGACGGTCTTGCAGATGGGAGTTTCCACTTCCACGTCCTTCAGGGGCAGATCGCGGGTAACTTCGTATGCCATGAACATGGAGATCTCGTTCAAAAGCTCACGGAATTCCTTGCTGCTGCACTCAGTGCGGCGCATCAGGGTCAATTTATGCTGTACCAGGGGATGATCGACGACTACCAGTTTGGACATGGGATTGCCTCCTTAAAATTCTCTTTGAAAAATCAATTGAAATGTCAGTTACATTGTCTCCCGCACGAGGCGGAATCATCCTGTTTATTATAAATCCAAATACGACAAAAAGCAAACCGTAGCGAAGGTCGGGAATAAACTTTGACATAAAAAATACGGACCTGAAAATCAGGTCCGTATCGATCATTACTTTCTGAACTGTGCTTCGACCTTGTCGATCAAAGCCACATTGTCCTTTGCCGCGGAAGCTTCGGTGTTCATAAAGGCATCCACCACGTCCAAAAAACGCTCGGGACCGATGACACGGCCGCCTGCTGCAAGGACGTTTGCATCCAGATTCTTTCTTGCATATTCTGCAGTGGGTACATCGAAGCAAAGTGCTGCACGCACGCCGGGCACTTTGTTTGCTGCGATGGAAATACCGATGCCGCTGCCGCAGATGACGATGCCGCGTTCCGCTTTGCCTTCAGAAACAGCAACGCCCACAGCTTCGCCGAAGTAGGGATAGTTGGAGTGATTGACATCGTAGCAGCCAAGGAAGATGCACTCTTTGCCCTGTGCTTCCAGATGCTCCATCACACGATGTGCAAGCGTATAGCCCGCAGGATCACAACCGATTGCAATCATGGCAGTTTCCCTCACTTTGCGTACTTTTCTTCCAGCTGGTGGATCATTTCGATACGACGGGGATGATTGCCGCCCATAACCTCGGTCTCAAGCCATACCTTGACGCATGCACAAGCGACGGTAGAACCGACCACACCTGCGCCCAGGCAAAGGATGTTTGCATCGTTGTGTGCCTTGGTCATGCGGGCAGAATAGTAATCGCCAACCTGTGCCGCACGGATGCCGCGGACCTTGTTTGCGATGATGGCGGAAGCTGCGCCGGTGGCATCGATCAGGATGCCGCGCTCTGCTTCGCCTGCTGCTACCATCTGTGCAACCTTCACAGGTGCTTCGTCGATGGTGTGTGCTTCCAGCACATGTGCACCCACATCGATGACTTCGTGACCTGCATCCAGCAGTTCGCGCTTCAAAGTCTCTTTCAAAACATAACCGTTGTTATCACAGCCAATTGCAAGTTTCATATCAATCAAACCTCCTTGAGGAATTTCTTTTCGACTTCACGGATGATCTTCGCTTCTGCGCAATTTTCATCTGCTGCGGTGCGAAGGAATTCATAAACCATTTCAAGTGCCACGCCAAAACCCGTTACACGCTGACCAAAGGAGATCACGTTTGCATCCAGCACTTTTCTTGCGTAACGAGCCTGCATGGGATCGTCACAGCGGGCGCAGTACACACCCGGGCACTTCATTGCGGCAACACCGATGCCAATGCCCGTACCGCAGATCAGAATACCGCTTTTTGCGCTGCCATCCATGATATGACCTGCTGCCTTTGCCGACCAGTCAGGATAGTCCTTTGCCATGCCCTCATCGGGATTGCAGTCGATATATTCGATGCCGCATGCTTCCAGATACTGGATCACATAATGCTTCAGTTCCCAGCCTGCGTTATCGCTTGCAAGAACCACGGGCGTACCGATTTTCACATCTTCTTTTGCAAGACGCGGTGCGCCGGCTTTGATTACATCCATTTGCCATTATTCCTCCGTCATAAGTTTGGAAAAACGCAGTATTTATCCACCATTTATTATAGTCGTATAAAAGTTTTTGCGCAACCGATTTTAAGGAAAGAGCACAAGTTCCAAGCAAAGTATACAGTTTAAATTTACAGATCCTTCGACTCGCTTCGCTCGCTCAGGATGACAGTTCAGGTCGTCCACTAAAGTTTTGTCATCCTGAGCGAAGCCGAAGGATCTCATACTTTTCCACATAAAAAGAGGTACCTGCACGATACCTCTTTTTCTTTATGCCTGTTCAATATCAAATCCTGCGGCACGGACAAGTCTGTTCATCACTGCAAGACCCACGCCTTCGGTATCCACGCTGTGACAAAGTACCTGGTCGTAGCCTTTTTCGTCCGCCATGCGAAGGGAAGAAAACAGATGATGGGCAACGCTTGCCACATCTTCCAGATCACCCCATGCGTAAAAGTCGCGGTCGCCGAAAAGCTCTTTTTCTTCACAAACAGAGAAGATGATGGTGGAGATACCTTCTTTCTTCGCCGCATCGTAAAGCCGGCAGATACGCTCTGCCGCACGGTCACCCGTGATGATGCGTACATGTGCCTTGGGCGCATAGTGCTTGTACTTCATGCCGGGGGAAGCCGCCTGCGCATCGCTTGCAAGAGGTGCAAGTACCGCCTCGTGTACCTCCACTGGACCGATCACAGCTTCCATCATCTCCCGCGTAACGCCGCCGGGACGAAGGATCATGGCAGGGGTTCTTGTCATGTCCACAACGGTGGATTCCACACCCACTTCACAGTCACCGCCGTCGATGAGCATGGGGATTCTGCCATTCATATCCTCAAAGACGTCGCGCGCCGTGGTGGGGCTGGGTTTGCCCGAAAGATTGGCGGAAGGCGCCGCCACAGGTACATTACTGGCACGAAGAATGGCCTGTGCCGCCGGATGGTCGGGCATACGCACCGCAACGGTGGAAAGACCGCCCGTGGTCGCATCGGGCACGTTCTTTTTCTTGGGCAGAATGATGGTCAAAGGGCCGGGCCAGAAGGCATCCATCAATCGCTTTGCATCAAAGGACACTTCCTGCACAAGTGCTTCCAGCTGGCTTTGATCGTAGATATGGACGATCAAAGGGTTGTCGGAAGGTCTGCCCTTTGCCTCAAAAATCTTTTTCACGGCGGATTCGTTCATGGCATCTGCGCCAAGACCGTACACTGTCTCGGTGGCAAACGCCACAAGTTCGCCATTTTGCAAAAGCTCTGCCGCCTCGGCGACAGCCGCTTCATCTTCATAAGAAAGCCATTTGGTTTGCATAAATCTATCCTCATTCAAGGGACTGGGCAAGGCGCGCCGCCTCGTCCGCCACCATCAGCTGATCCAGCATCTGCTGGATTTCGCCATCCATAAACAGCTCCAGCTGGTACATCGTCACATTGATGCGATGATCCGTCACGCGGCTTTGGGGGAAGTTGTAAGTACGGATGCGCTCGGATCGGTCGCCCGAACCCACCTGCGTTTTGCGGTTTTGGGTATAGGCATCGTTCTGCTGGGATGCATAGTAGTCGTAGAGTCTGCTTTTGAGCATGCGCATGGCAGTTTCACGGTTCTGGATCTGACTGCGCTCGTTCTGACAGGCAACCACAATGCCCGTGGGAATGTGGGTGATGCGGATGGCGGACTCGGTTTTATTAACATGCTGACCGCCTGCACCGCCCGAACGATAAGTATCGATGCGAAGGTCGCTTTGACGGATCTCGATCTGCACATCTTCCGCTTCAGGAAGCACTGCAACCGTGGCGGCAGAGGTATGGATGCGGCCGCCCGACTCGGTGGCAGGCACGCGCTGTACACGGTGGATGCCGCTTTCAAACTTCAGACGGGAATACGCACCGCGGCCGTTGATCTGCAAAACCGCTTCCTTTACGCCGCCGATACCCGTATCCTGCAAGGTGAGAATCTCGGACTTCCATCCTGTACGCTCCGCATAACGGGTGTACATGCGAAGAAGATCGCCTGCAAAAAGCGCCGCTTCCTCGCCGCCCACGCCTGCGCGAATTTCCAGCATGACGTTTTTATCATCATTGGGGTCTTTGGGAAGAAGAAGCCGCTGAATTTTATCTTCCTGCGCGGCGATGGTCTCCTCCGCTTCTTCCAGCTGCATACGAGCAAGCTCGCGAATTTCGGCATCGGATTCATAGGCCAGTTCCTGGGCTTCATTTTTTTCTTCCACCGCATGGCGCAGCACTTCCACCGCCTCGATGATGGGTTCAAGGGAAGCATGCTCACGCATCAGGTCGCGCCATCTGTTCTGATCGGCAATGACGGATGCATCTGCGAT
>JAGBGW010000028.1 GCA_017935825.1 Clostridia bacterium | reverse complement strand
CCGCATAGCGGGTGGTTTTTTGTTTCGGATGCTTTGCATCCTCAACCGGGTAAAAACCCATAACAAATAGGGCGGAGCAAGCTCCGCCCCTACCATAGTTCGTAGGGGCAGGACTTGTCCTGCCCTAAAAGATCAATCTTCCATTTCCAGTTCCGCATCCAGCGCGCGAAGCACCGAGGAAATGACATCGTAGCCAAAGCCCCTGCCTGCAAGGGCACGGGAGATCTTGCCTGCCCGCTCTCTTGAAGGAAGGTCAGCATACTTTGCGTAGAGTTTCTTTGCTCTGGGCATGGCGGCGGAAAATTCCGCATCCTCATCCACGTCGTCGATTGCGGCATCGGCGAGGGAATCCTCCACGCCACGCATGCGAAGTTCATACTTGGCACGGCGCGTTCCATGTCCCTTACGAAGGGATGCCTGCACAAAGCGCTCGGCATACTGGGCATCGTCGATCAGACCAAGTTCGATGAGGCGATCGACAACGGCTGTTGCCACATCTTCACAAAATCCTCTTTCTGCCAATGCACGAAGCATCTGGCTCCGCGTTCGGGAGCGGTATTCCAAAAGCGACAATGCTTTTTCAAATCCCGCCTCGTAGGAAAGGTCCTTTTCCTTCGGCTTTTTTTCTGCCTTGTCGCCCTTAGCGAAGCTTCTTGGGCTCATCGTAGACGATACCGAAGGTATCCACGGTCATGGATTCGATGACGACGGGGGTCAGGGGTCGGTCGCGCATGTCGGTGCGGCACTTGCCGATCATATGCACTGCATCAAGACCCTCGATAACCTTGCCGAATGCTGCATACTGGCCATCCAGATGGGGTGCATCGTCCACCATGATGAAGAACTGGCTTCCTGCGGAGTCGGGCATCATGCTGCGTGCCATGGAAAGAACGCCGTCGGTGTGCTTGAGATCATTCTGCACGCCGTTTGCGCGGAACTCACCCTTGATGGACCAGCCGGGGTTGCCCATGCCGTTACCGTTGGGGCAGCCGCCCTGGATCATGAAACCATCGATAACACGGTGGAAGGTAAGACCGTTGTAGAAACCCTTGGAGATCAGGTGGATGAAGTTCTTCACGGATTCGGGAGCCACATCGGGGTACAGCTCCATCTTGATCACTGCGCCGTCATCCATGGTCATGGTAACGATGGGGTTGGGTGCCTTCACTGCAGGGTTCATGCCGCCTGCTGCCTGAGATACTGCTTCGTTCATATGTAAGTTGATTCCTTTCTTGGATTAGAGTCACTTTATTATACGCGATATGGACAAACTTTACAAATACAGGTTTTGCGCCGGACTTGCTCCTGCGCTTGGAAAAGTTTGAGATCCTTCGGCTCCGCTCAGGATGACAAAAAGGGTATCCTGCACCTGTAGGGACAGCCCTCCCGGGCTGTCCGCAAACGCCTGCTTTTTCTCCTTCGTTGGCGGTCGAGGCATGGCCTCGACCCTACAGGTGTTTGTTTCCCTATTTCTGCATAAAAAAAGAACACATCCGATATCGGACATGTTCTTTATCAATCCATCTCGATCATCATCACGTTGCTGGGAAGAGTCTGCATGGTGGAAGCCACGTTTGCCTGACGGATGCCTGTAACAACTGCGGATACGAAAACAAGTGCGATGGCGGTGGCGATCACTGCCGCTGTCAGCATGCGCTGCAGCTCCATCTTCTTTCTGACCGCACAGCCGCGATCGGGTACACGCATTGGTTTTTGCGTATATTCAATCCTTTGCATTGTTTCACATCCTTGTTCCCAAAATCGGGAGTTATTCACATTTCCTGTTGCATTATATCACACATTTTGAAAAGTCAACATACTTTACAGAAAATTTTTTACGGAAATGTTCGTTTTTTTGTAAATAATTCCCACATACGGTATGTTTTTCATGGAAAAGCCACACAATCCTGTGTTTTTCGCACGGGTCTCCCCCATTTCCGCATTCCTGCGAGGGATAAAAAACAGGCGAAGCAAAACCGCTTCGCCTGCCTTGTTATTCACCTGTCATCCACAAGTTATCCACATGTTATCCACATCGTGGAATCATGCAAGAACTGCGTGTGCTTCCTTCAGTTTCTCACGGATGGAAATGCTCTGCGGGCAGTGGCTCTCGCATGCGCCGCACTCCACGCAGCGGCTTGCATCGAAACCGCCGGGGATCGCTTCCTGCTGGTAATGCTCGCGGGAGCGCTTGTAGCTTTCCGCCAGTGCGCCGTCGTTCATCCAGTGGAAAATCTCGGGGATGTTGACACCCATGGGGCAGGGCATGCAGTATGCGCATGCGGTGCACTGTACGAACATCTTGTCGTTGTAGATCTTGCGGACCTTGCCGATAAGCTCATGCTCTGCTTCGCTCAGGCAGCCGGGTACCATGTCTTCTTTGGAGAAGATATTCATGGTGTCACACATCTGTTCCATAGAGGAAGAACCGCTCAGGATCACATTGATGCCTTCCAGATCTGCAAGGTAGCGGAATGCCCACTCAACTGCAGAGCGCTTTTCGGGATAGCTTTCCCAAAGCGCTGCGATCTCGTCGTTGCCGGGGAATGCCAGTTTGCCGCCCTTCAAAGGCTCCATGATGGAGCAGGGAATGCCCTTTTCGCGCAGCAGTGCCAGACCCTTTTCGCCTGCCTGATAGTCGGAGTCCAGGAAGTTGAGCTGGATCTGTACCAGTTCCCAATCAAAGTAGTTGACGATCTCTTCAAATACGGTGTAAGAATCGTGGAAGGAGCAGCCAATGTGACGGATCTTGCCTTCTGCCTTTGCCTGCTGCAGGATCTCAAGAACATTGTTCTTCTTAGTGTTTTCCCACTTCTTAGCATCCAGAGCGTGGACAAGGTAGTAGTCGATATGGTCCGTCTGCAGCTTTTCCAGCTGTTCGTCCAGCAGGCGCATGACGTCTGCAGGTTCCTTGACCAGCCATACGGGAAGCTTGGTAGTCAGCGTGACGCGCTCACGATAGCCATCCTGCAGTGCAAGGCCGGTGACGATCTCGCTTTCGCCGCCGTGGTAGGGGTAGGCGGTGTCCACGTAAGTTACGCCGGAATCGATGGCGTGGCGGATCATGCGGATGCACTCCTCGCGATCCATCACGGTTTTGCCGTCCACCACTTTGGTAGGCATACGCATGGTGCCAAGACCGAAGAGGGATACGTCTTTGCCCAGAACTTTGTTATAACGAGTCTGCATGTTGTTTTCCCCTTTGTGTATGAAATTTATCGCCCGCACGGGAGCAATCATCATTAATTCAATTATACCAAAACAGTGCAGGTTCCGCCATAGTTTTCTTTGTGCTACTATTTTCTCTTTTACGAACGTTTCAAGCCCTACATCTTGTGGTAAACAATATCTTAATTCCATGTCTTTTGTTTTTTCACGTCGAAAAGGTTTACAATGCGCATAAAATAAGGTATTCTATAATAGAAGAGGAATCTTCGGAATTTGCTTTGTTTTTCAAACTGATAAGGAGCGTTTGACATGCGCAATAAAATTCTGGATCTTTTGATCCGCAATGCGCAGCAGTACGTCAGCGGTCAGGCGATGTGTCAGGAATTCGGCGTTACCCGCGCCGCCATCTGGAAGCACATCAAGGCCCTGCAGGCAGAAGGCTACGAGATCGTGGCATCCACCAAGAAAGGCTATTGCCTGGTCGGTCTGCCCGACCGTGTGACCCCCGCACTGGTACTGCGCGGCATGTATACCGAAACTTTCGGACAGAATATTCATTATGAAGCGGTGATGGATTCCACCAACCGCGTGGCAAAGGAGCTGGCAGATGCAGGCTGCAAGGAAGGTACCCTGGTGCTTTGTGAGCAGCAGACTGCAGGCAGAGGCCGTCTTGGAAGAGACTGGTTCTCCCCGCAAAACAGCGGTCTTTATATGACCCTGGTTTTGAAGCCCGAGCTTTCCGCCCAGTCCGTATTGCCCGTGACGATGCTGGCAGCACTGG
>JAGBGW010000217.1 GCA_017935825.1 Clostridia bacterium | reverse complement strand
TCAGAACATGGGCCTTGCAGGCATTCCCTGGTGGACCACTGATATCGGCGGCTTCCACGGCGGCTATACCGAGCATGAGGACTTCCGCGAGCTGTTTGTCCGCTGGTTCCAGTTTGGCACCTTCTGCCCCGTGATGCGCGTCCACGGCGACCGTGAACCCCATCGTCCCGGTATCGGCGACGGCGGTGGCATGATGGTGGCAGGTGCGGACAACGAAATCTGGAGCTACGGTGAAAAGGCTTACCCCATCCTTACCAAGTTCCATGCACTGCGCTACAGGATGCAGCCTTACATCAAGCGCCTGATGCAGGAAGCACATGCGTTTGGCACCCCTGTCATGCGCACACTGTTCTTCAATTTCCCCGAGGATAAGAAAGCATGGGACATTGAGGATCAGTTCATGTTCGGCGGCGATATCCTGGTTGCCCCCGTGCTCTACGCAGGACAGGAAAAACGCTCCGTCTATCTTCCCGAAGGTGCACGCTGGGTGGATTTCTTTGACAAGAGCAAGGTTTACGAAGGCGGACAGACCATCGAAGTCGACACCCCCTTTGATACCATCCCTGTATTTGCACGGGAAGGTGTGGATCTGGGATTTGATTGGTAAATCCAAACAGTATGGTGGGAGTGTAATTGTCACTCCCACCATCTAAATTCTTTTTAATTAAACAAACTTTATTTCTTTTTCTCGAGGCTTTTATGGATCCAAATATTTTCATGCATGAGTCCGATCGCGCAGCACTCAATGCACTCAAAGCCATACCCGGTTTCACCGCACTTTTTAAAGCGTTTATGAAGGTATGGAGCGAAAAGCAGTTCCAGATACAGAATATGTCCTCCAATCTTCGCATCAGCGAAAAGCAGCTTTCCAAATACTACGACATGCTGCCGCCCATCTGCCAAAAGCTGGGCATCGAGGTACCTGATCTGTTTTTGGAATTGGACGTCTCCCCCAATGCATATACCGCAGGCGACACAAAGCCTTTCATCGTCATCACTTCAGGACTTTTGGAGCACGTTCCCGAAGATTTGATCCCCACGGTCTTGGCGCACGAATGCGGTCACATTGCCTGCCATCACTGCCTTTACACCACCATGGGGCGGATGATCTTAAGCGGCGCCATCAGCTATCTTGGCATCGGGGAGCTTGCTGCGCTGCCCATTCAGATCGCGTTTGCCTACTGGATGCGCTGCAGTGAGTTTTCTGCAGATCGCGCCGCTGCGATATGCGATGGCAATGCAGATAAAGTCGTTCGGATGTGCATGCATTTTTCAGGACTGAGCAAAGAACTGGTAGCACAGGCAAATGTATATGAATTCATGCAGCAGGCAAACGACTACCGCAGGATGATCCTGGATTCCAGATGGAACAAGGCAATGGAATTTTTGCTGTTCCATCAGGCAGATCACCCTTTGAACGCAGTGCGTGCCGCGGAATGCTTTGAATGGGCTGCGCAGTCCCGTTTTGGAAAGATTCGCGGCTATTTGGCGCAGGCAAATGCAAGCTCTGCTTCCGACAGCACCGCGCTTGCACTCTACATGCAGGAAGTCCTTATGCCCGAAAACGAAAATTTCTACATCAGCAAACATGTATCCGAGGCAGAACGTTTGCTGCGTGCACTGGGCTTTGTCAATATTCGCACCGTCCGCAATATGGAACCCAACGTGTTCTATACCGAAAAACAGGTCGTTCATGTTCGTATCAATGGCAGCAATCAATTCCGTGCCTATGACTTTATCCCCATCGATGCACAGATCGAGATCGAATATTACTATCCCAAAACGGAAGCGGAAATCGCTGCCGAACATCCGGGACAGATCAAAACACCGAATTCATCCAGACATTACTTTGCGATGAATTATCAGATCGCTGCCCAAGAACTTCGCGCAGCAGGTTTTAAAAACATTGTGCTCATTCCGAAAGTACATCCCAAAAAAGGATTCCTCTCCATTGAAGGCACCATAGACCAAATCACAATTAACGGGAACAGTTTTGCGAAAGACGAGTGGCATACCACATACGCAATCGTTCACATCGTCTATGACACCTACCCCGTCAAATAAACCTATACAAATAAAAAGACGTATCAACGATAAGTTGATACGTCTTTTTTCATACAATGTCTTACTTAACTTCGACTCTCCAGCCAAGCGGGTCTTCCAGACGACCCCACTGGATGCCGGTGAAGGTGTCATACAGCTTCTGGGTCAGCTCGCCGATGCCGCCGTCGCCGATGGTCATGACTTCGTCCTTATAACGAAGCTTGCCGACGGGAGAGATAACAGCTGCGGTACCGGTGCCGAAGACTTCTTCCAGTTCGCCGCTGCGTGCAGCCGCAACCAGTTCGTCAACGGAGACCTTGCGCTCTTCCACTTCCAGACCCCAGTATTTGCACATGTTGATGACGGAGTCACGGGTAACGCCGGGCAGGATGGAACCGTTGAGCGCGGGGGTGACCACCTTGCCGTTGATCTTGAAGCAGATGTTCATTGCGCCGACTTCTTCGATGTACTTGCGCTCGACACCGTCCAGCCACAGAACCTGAGAGTAACCTGCATCGTGTGCCTTGACCTGTGCCTTCAGGCTTGCTGCGTAGTTGCCGCCGGTCTTGGCAAAGCCCATACCACCACGGACTGCACGGACGTACTCATCCTCGATCCAGATACCAACGGGTGCAAGGCCGCTTGCATAGTATGCGCCGCTGGGAGAAACGATGATGATGAACATGTAGGTCTTGGAAGGTGCAACGCCCAGGAACTCATCGGTTGCGATGATGAAGGGGCGGATGTACATGGAGGTGCCGGGATCGGTGGGGATCCAGTCGCGTTCCACATCAACAATTGCCTTAACAGCCTGCACGAAATCCTCTTCGGGGATGTTGGGGATGCACAGACGGTCGTTGGTCTTGTTGGTGCGCTTTGCGTTCATGTCGGGGCGGAACAGGAAAACGTCGCCGTTTTCGTTCTTATAAGCCTTCAAACCCTCGAACATTTCCTGACCGTAGTGGTAAACCATTGCAGCAGGAGACATGGAAAGGTTGTGGAAAGGCTCGATGCGGGGATCGTGCCAACCCTGACCTTCGGTGTAGTTCATAACGAACATGTGGTCGGTGAAAATTTTACCGAAACCGAGTGCTGCGCCTTTTTCGGGTTTTGCCTTGGGTTCCGTGGTTTTGGTGATCTTAATATCCAGCATTTTGATTCGATCCTTTCTGAAGACTTATTCGTAGTCGTGACCAATGGTCAGTGCCTGCTTGTTGATCTCAACAAGGTTTGCCTTCTTGGGCGGTACGACCTTTGCAAGCACGTCGTCGATATCTGCCATGCCAACTTCATCCACAGCGGCCAGGTACTTGCCGGTGAGGATCATGTTTGCAAGGGTGGGGAAGCCTGCTTCGCCTGCCAATTTGGTAGCAGGCACGTAATAAACGTTTACGTCATCGCGCTCTACCTTTTCGCTGATGAGAGCGGAGTCCAGGATAATGGTGCCGCCTGCTTTGACGGTATCCTTATACTTCAAAAGAGAAGGCAGGTTCATTGCGATCAGGCAATCGGGCTTGGTGACGATGGGAGAGCCGATGGGTGCATCGGAGATGGTGACGGAGCAGTTTGCGGTACCGCCGCGCATCTCGGGGCCGTAGGAGGGCAGCCAGCTGACCTGACGGTCTTCCAGAAGGCCTTTATAAGCAAGGAATTTGCCTGCGAACAGAACGCCCTGTCCGCCGAAACCTGCGATGAGGATCTGCGTGGTTTTCATATTGCTTCTTCCTCCTTATTCTGCGCTGCGGTCTTTGTAGACACCAAGGGGATAATAGGGGATCATTGCCTCGTCGATCCATTCCAGCGCCTTCTGAGGCGTCATACCCCAGTTGGTGGGGCAGGAAGAAAGGACCTCAACAAGAGAGAAACCCTTGCCCTGGATCTGGTTTTCGAAAGCCTTCTTGATGGCCTTCTTTGCGGCGCGGATGTTCTTGATGTTGTTGACAGCAACACGTTCCAGATACTCGGGACCTTCCAGCTGGGAAAGCATCTCGCAGACCTTGACGGGATAACCGCAGTGCTTAGGATCACGACCGTAGGGAGAGGTCTGGGTGACCTGACCGGGCAGGGAGGTGGGTGCCATCTGACCACCGGTCATGCCGTAGATTGCGTTGTTGACGAAGATGATGGTGATGTTCTCGTTGCGGGTGGCAGCATGAACGGTCTCAGCCATACCGATGGATGCAAGGTCACCGTCGCCCTGATAGGTGAAGACAATGTGGTTTTCCGGATCGGAGCGCTTCAGACCCGTTGCAACAGCCGGTGCGCGGCCGTGTGCAGCTTCCACCATGTCACAGTTGAAGTAGTTATATGCAAATACGGAGCAGCCAACGGGTGCAACGCCGATGGTCTGACCCTCGATACCAAGCTCATCAATTGCCTCTGCAACCAGACGATGGATGATGCCATGGGTGCAGCCGGGGCAGTAGTGAAACGGCACATCTGCCAATGCCTTGGGTTTTTCAAATACGATCATTATTCAAGACCTCCTTGTACCTGCTCGATGGTTGCGAGCACCTGTTCGGACGAAGGAATCATACCGCCGACGCGGTTGCAAAGGGTGACGGGGCGCTTGCAGCGGATTGCAAGTTCCACATCCTCGATCATCTGACCCATGGAAAGCTCTACGCTGATGAAAGCTTTGCACTTTTCAGCTGCAGTTTCCAGTGCCTTCTTGGGGAAGGGCCAAAGGGTGATGGGACGGATCATACCGACCTTGATGCCCTTGGCGCGAGCTTCCATGATGGCGTTCTTGGATACACGGGATGCGATACCGAATGCTACGACGCAGATTTCTGCATCGTCCATCATGAACTCTTCGTACATGACCTCGTTCTCTTCGATCTTCTTATAACGCTCAAAGCGCTCGAAGTTCTGCTGTTCCAGCTGTTCGGAGTTGAGGGACAGAGAGTTGATGATGTTGTGCTTGCGAGCCATCTTGGTGCCGGTAACTGCCCAGGACTTATCGTGCTCGTTGACTTCGCCCATCTCAAGTTCAACAGGCTCCATCATCTGACCCATGGTGCCGTCAGCAAGGATCATGGAGGTGACGCGGTACTTTTCAGCAAGGTCGAAGCCCTTGAAGGTCAGGCTTGCCATTTCCTGTACGGATGCAGGTGCAAGAACGATCATATGATAGTCGCCATGGCCGCCGCCGCGGGTTGCCTGGAAGTAGTCGCTCTGGGAAGGCTGGATGCCGCCAAGGCCGGGGCCGCCGCGCTGGACGTTGACCACCAGTGCAGGAAGGTCGCTGCCTGCCATGTAGGAAAGACCTTCAGCCTTGAGGGAAATACCCGGGGAAGAAGAGGAGGTCATAACGCGCTTGCCGGTGGAAGCAAGACCGTAGACCATGTTGATTGCTGCAACTTCACTTTCAGCCTGCAGGAAGCAGCCGCCGATTTTGGGCATTCTCTTTGCCATGTATGCTGCAATTTCCGTCTGAGGGGTGATGGGATAACCGAAATAATGGCGGCAGCCTGCAAGGATCGCTGCTTCTGCGATCGCTTCGTTGCCCTTCATCAAAACTTTTTCAGCCATAGTTTTTTCTCCTTACTTTTCGACCGTGATGACGCAGTCGGGGCACATGGTGGCGCAGAATGCGCATCCGATGCACTGGGATTGATCGGTCATCTGTGCGGGATAGTGACCCTTCTGGTTGATCTTGTCCTTTGCAAGTTCCAGAATCTTCTTGGGGCAGACATTGACGCAAAGTCCGCAGCCCTTGCAAAGTTCCGTGTTAAACGTTACTTTTGCCATTGTTTTTGCCTTCCTTTCTTATCCTCTCTTTTATAAGAAATATTTTTTCTGCAGTTTCAGTGGGAAAAGGTTGTCGATTTTTCCCTTAAGCACATCATACAGCGATTCGTCCACACTCGTCAATACGTGGGGCAAACCTGAAATCTCTGACAAGGTTTTGCAATACCGCTCCCCTGCCATGACCACTTCTTCGTCGGTCTCAGTGGCAAGGTTTGCGTTGTTGATGATGCCTGTAAATCGGATGCCGCCGGCTGCCTCAATTTCGCGCATGACCTCAAGTGCATCCTTGGGATCGCGGGTCAGAGGCCGCATGGCGTTTGCCACAAAGAACATGTCGTAGGAATTTTCTTCCAGAAGCTCAGGGGTGTACCTTCCAAGTGCAACCGCACCCTGGTCGTCACCGCCCACGTCCACCACAGCGTGGTAACGCTTATCGCGGCAGATGCGGTACATTTCCTCCGGCAGCGCGGGCGCGTCCAGGTTCGTGTTCGCGTAAGGCGAGCACAGCACGTCGATTCCCGCCGCCTGAAGTTCGTCGGCGCTGTCCTTCGTTCGAAAATACGGATTGAC
>JAGBGW010000216.1 GCA_017935825.1 Clostridia bacterium | reverse complement strand
TGCTCTGCCAATTGAGCTACTCCCCTAGGCACAGAAGTTATTATACAATAGAAACTGCTGCTAAGTCAAGCAAAATTTGAGGAAATTCGCTTAAATCGAAATGCTTTCGTTGACCAGTGCGTCCTGTACAAAGTCGGTGATGGCCGCCTCATCGTGGAAGCCGGCTGTAACGGCGACGACTTTGCCGTTGAAAAGAAGATGCATCATGGGGAAGATGCGTACGCGAAAATATGCAGCTGTCTGAGGACAGAAATCTGCATTGACACTGAAGACGCATACGCTGGGGTTGTTCTGTGCAAAGGTTTCCACTTCACTTGCCATCATCATGCAGGGTGCACAATTGGAAGAAGAAAAATCCACCAGCACAGGAACATCCGCAATCTCCAGAAGCTGCGCAGAATCATCGCGCTTAAGATACTCGATCGCCATACAAAATTCCTTCCGTAAATTTTTATCGATACTGTAATATTGTAATAGGAAATGCCGTCGATTGCAAGCATAATTTGTAAAATAAATGCAAAGATTGCAAAGTATACAATTTACAGCTTGCATCGGGCGGAAGGTATGCTATAATACATATATCAGTAAGCGAATCTCGATTGAAAATGGATTCGTGATTCGTCATCGTTATTATTTTTCAGGAGGAAAACACATGATTAAAGGCAGAGCATTGGATCATATCGGCATTTGCTGTACCGACGTCGTTGCAAACGCACAGTGGTACATGGACGTACTTGGCTTCACCCTTAAGGGCAGATTCCAGGCACCCGGAAGACCCTATCCCACCATTTTTGTAGAGAGCGGTCACACCGTATATGAGATCTATCAGCGTGACGATCTTGATCCCGCAGTGCAGGGCAAGGTGGACCACATTGCTTTCGTCTCCAACGACATTGAGGCTGACTATGCTTATTGCGTGCAGCAGGGCTACCAGATCTGCACCAACGGCATTGAAGATATCCCCGGCCGCTGGGAGAACGGCTGCCGTTACTTCAAGATCCTCAGCCCCTGCGGCGAGCAAATCGAGTTCAGTCAGAATCTGTAATTACATTAAAATAAGAAAGAGGGAACAATAATGGGATTTTTAACAGGTAAAACCGCAATCATTACCGGCGCAGGTCGTGCCGTACTGGCAGACGGCTCCTGCGGCTCCATCGGTTACGGCATTGCAACCGCTTATGCAAAAGAAGGTGCAAACCTTGTCATCACCGGCCGTAACGTGAAGAAACTGGAAGATGCAAAGGAAGAACTGGAACGCCTGTACGGCATCAAGGTTCTGGCAGTGGCAGCTGACGTATCCGCAGGTGCGGACAACGAAGCTGTGGTCAACAACGTCATCGAAAAGGCTGTGGAAGCATTCGGCCGCATCGACGTGCTGATCAACAATGCGCAGGCATCTGCATCCGGTGTCACCATCGAAAAGCACACCACCGAACAGTTTGACCTTGCTATGTATTCCGGTCTTTATGCAGCATTCTACTATATGAAGGCTTGCTATCCTTATCTGAAGGAGACGAAAGGCTCCGTCATCAACTTTGCATCCGGCGCAGGTCTGTTCGGCAACTTCGGTCAGTGCTCCTACGCAGCTGCAAAGGAAGGAATCCGCGGTCTGACCCGTGTTGCAGCAACTGAGTGGGCAGCAGACGGCATCAACGTAAACGTGGTTTGCCCCCTTGCATGGACCGCACAGCTTGAGCAGTTCAAAAACGCATATCCCCAGGCATTCGACGCCAACGTCAAGACTCCGCCCATGGGTCATTTCGGCGATGTGGAACTTGAAATCGGCCGTGCATGCGTACAGCTTGCAAACCCCGACTTTAAGTACATGACCGGTGAGACCATCACGCTGGAAGGTGGCCTTGGTCTTCGTCCCTGATTGAATCAACGAAAAAAGCCGTGCAAAGTAATTTGCACGGCTTTAAGATTTCTTTGAGGTTAATGCAGTTGTTTTCATAATATGGTATGATGATGGGGCAAACCATAATCGGGAGGACATCCATGAACGTACTGATCGCCTGTCAGGCAAGAGAATATGCATCAAGTGCATCCAAGACCGCAGCCCTGCATCTTCGTGACGAGCTGCGGGCACAGGGGATGCGTGTGTTCCTTGATGCCTATAGCGATCGTCAGGTGATGCAGGATGAGGAATTGTCAACGCGCATACAAAGTGTGATACGGCGTGCAGATGCCATGATACTGGTAATGGAGAATGCACAAAGCTTTTATGCAAGCCGTCTGTATGATCAGTGGCAAACCTTTGAACAGGAAAATTTGACGGGGCTTTTTGCTGTGTATGCACTGCCCACACTGGATGTACGGGCATTGCCTGTGGAATTTGCACAGCGTTATATTGTCTATGACGAACCGGGCGCTATGACATATCTTGCAGAACAATTGATGAACGAGCTGCTTGTGCAGCCTGAACATCCTGCACTGCAGACAAAGAAACCTGCTGCGGAGACACAAAAGCCGCAGAAGAAAAAACGCAGATGGATTTTGCCGCTTGTATTGACGGCGGCATTGATCGGGGGTGCAGCAGTGGGCATTCCAAAGTATCTGCAGAAAAAAGAAGAAGCACGCATCGCGGCGGAACTTGCTGCCAAACAGGAAGAAGAACGCATTGCCCGCGAACAGGCAGAATATGAGGAACAGCATCGCACCATGCAGGTGACGATCATCGAAGGCAGTACGGTGGAACAGATGGCATCGCAGCTGGAAGAAGAAATACGCGCCGAAGGCGGCGAGTTTTCTGCCGATACCTTCCTTTCCATGTGCCGCACGGGGGAAGAATTTACAAGCTACAGCTTTGTGGCAGATGCCGTTGCCCATACAAATGCTTCGGAACGATTCTATGCCCTTGAGGGCTATCTTTTCCCTGATACATACGAGATCTATGTCCACACGGATGAACGCACGGTGATTGAAAAAATGCTGACCCGTTTTGATGAGATCATCTCGAGGGAAGAAATAGCTTTGGCCCTCAAGACAAGCGGTATGACGGTAGATGACGTGGTGACTCTTGCCTCGGTGGTACAAAAAGAGGGGACGAGCAGCAGCTTCCATCAGATTTCTGCGGTATTTCACAATCGGCTTTCGGCAGGGATGATGCTGCAAAGCGACGTCACTGCTCAGTATGTGACCGGAAAGCAGTCGCTTTCGATGTCACTGGACGACGTTTCTGTGGATTCGCCCTACAACACCTATGTGACGCAAGGACTTCCCGCAGGTCCGATTGCAAACCCCGGTGCGGCGGCACTGTATGCGGCAGCTGCACCCGACCAGGAAATGATCGAGGGTGGGTATTATTACTTTGTATTGACCGATCCTGCTACAGGTGTGATTGCCTATTCCAAAACCTATGCCGAACACGAGGCGATTGCAAACCAGTATTCACATCTTTGGTGATGGAATCGATTGAACGATAATGGAGGAGAACATGGCAACTCTGCTGGATTATTTGCATTGGCGCGGCGATATTACGCTGGATATTGCACCATTTTGTGCGGCGGATGATCTGGTCATGGCGCGCATTGCCTACATCCCATTTGAAGATGTGGTGGAATTTAACGATCCCATCATGGTGGGGGAGGCATGCCGCAAGCTTCTGCTGAAAGAAGATGTGAACGTCCGCATTTCAAGAAAAGAAGATATTGAATTTTTGCAGCTGCTGATGGACAGTCCGAGGTTTTCTTCCATGCACCTGAGCCGCTATGTCAGCCGCCTGGATGCACAGAAGGAAAAGCAGTTTGCAGCCATCACCATCGATGTGGATGAACACCTGCGCTACATTGCCTACCGCGGTACGGACAACACCCTCACAGGCTGGAAGGAAGATTTCAACATGAGCTTCATGCACTGCGTGCCCTCCCAGCTGGAGGCGGCGGCATATCTGGACGGCGCGTATGTGCAAGATAAGCACTATCGCTTAAGCGGACACTCCAAGGGCGGGAATCTTGCTGTCTTTGCGGCGGCACAGGCAAACCCTGTTGTGCAGGAAAAAATCGATGCGATCTACAGCTTCGATGGTCCCGGCTTCCACAAACACATCCTTGCAAGCGACGGCTACCGTGCGATTTGCAGGAAGATCGTCTCCATCGTACCGCAGACCTCCATCATCGGCATGATGCTGGACCATGGGGCAGAGTATACCATCATCCATAGCACCCAAAGCGGACTGATGCAGCATGACATGTACTCCTGGCAGATGCGCCGCGATGGTTTTGAATACCTCGAAACCGTTACGAGCACCAGCCGCTTTATCGACAACACCCTGCGTGACTGGCTGGAAGCACAGCCGCCGGCGCAGAGAGAAGCCTTTGTAGATTCGCTGTTTTACCTGCTTGAAAACGTGCAGGAGGAAAAAGACGAAGATGGCAACGTGAGCCGCTACCGCATGGTGAAAAAGGGCATCAAGCTTCTTCGCCAGATGGACCCTGAACTGCGAGCGCCGCTGACACAGGCGACGAAGGTACTTTTCCTGTGCATGCAGAACAATGCCAAGCTTGTGCTCCGCCAGCGAAAGCAGGCACAGCAGATGACTGTTACGGAAGAATAAAAAAGAGGAGATACGCTTATGCGTATCTCCTTTTTTTAGCCTGACAAATACAAGCCGAACCCGTTTTTGAGGGAATCATCGTTGGCATTGCTTCGTTATCGGCTCTTGAAGGACGTTCTGTCCATCTGCGAGCCGCTGTCTTGCACTGCCTTAGCTGATGCCCTCAAAAATCTCCGACACCATGTGAGTAGATTTTTGTGGCAGGCAAAATTGAACGAGGAAGGTGGACCGGACGTCCATCTACGAGTGAAATGAAGCATGCCGCAAAAAGATGCCGCATGGTGCGGATTTGGATTGTATTTGTCAGGCTATGTCCAAAGCAATTCCAACAGAAAAACCGATACATTCTTTGCATCGGTTCTGCTGTTTCAAATATTCACAAAATAACGGTGAACCTTACGCCTTGGTAGCTGCATCGAGCTTCTTGGCTGCGTTAGCCTTCTGGCGGTTAGCTGCGTTCTTATGCATGACACCCTTGGCGACTGCTTTGTCAAGCGTTGCGTTTACAGTGGGCAGAACTGCTGCTGCCTGCTCAACGTCATTCTCCACAGCTGCGTTGAACTTCTTGAGAATGGTCTTAACGGTGGAACGGATGCCGCGGTTGCGGGTGTTCTCTTTCTTGGAAGTCTTGACGCGCTTCATGGCAGATTTGATATTCGGCAAAGGATTCACCTCCTTCTTCACTTCTTTGCACCACAATATAATAGCACAATGCGACACAGATTGCAAGGATTTTTTTACTTGTTCTGCGGCATAAATGCATTGATCCAGACTTGATTCTGCTTTGCAAACCCGGTGACCTTGTCCATCTTGTCCAAAATGGCAGGATCGGCGGTGGTGCACAGGTATTGTACACGATTATCCCCCTCGGGCGCAAGATGTTGTGCACAAATTTTTCTTTCCTGCAAAATATTTGCAAGATGGCGCACGGCACCCTCGTTGCCGCTGATGATGGAATGGTTGGGATAGAAGCTTTGCACAAGCTTGGAGATCAAAACGTAGTGGGTGCATCCAAGCACCAGACTTGTGAAGGTGGTATCCTCGGGGTCGATCAGTTCGTAAAGATAATCGCGAAGTTCTTCGGGGGAAGCATCGTGATCGATCATGTTGGAAAGTCCCGGGCAGGGCACTGCCACGATCTGAATTTGATCGCGCAGCTGCTCACGCAGTTTTTTGAACATACCAAGGGAAAGCGTTGCAGGGGTTGCAAGCACTGCGCACTTGCCGCCGCATTTTTCCGCCGCCACTTTTGCCGCAGGTTCCATTCCGATAATAGGAAGCTCAGGGTGAAGCTCTCTAAGATGCGCAACACTTGCAGCTGTTGCGGTATTGCAGGCGACCACCACGGCTTTTACATCGTGGGAAAGCAAAAGGTTGATATCGTCTGCCACCAGCGCCTGAATTTCTTCGATGGGGCGCTCGCCGTAAGGGGCGTTTGCCAGGTCTGCAAGATAGACGAAGCGCTCATCGGGCAGCAATTCAAGGGCACAGGCAAGCACACTCAGGCCGCCCAGTCCCGAATCGAATATTGCAATGGGTCTGTTATCAAATGCGTTCAAACCGATACACTCCAAAACAAGATTGTATCTGTATTATAACGCTTGTTTAGGTTTGCGACAATACGATGCCAATGGCTTGTGCCAGATATTTCGCGGCAAGGTGCGCTT
Source organism: Clostridia bacterium (assembly GCA_017935825.1). Classification (GTDB taxonomy): domain Bacteria; phylum Bacillota; class Clostridia; order Christensenellales; family Maliibacteriaceae; genus RGIG9107. Next base: position 4,593 of record JAGBGW010000216.1, on the reverse strand, counting down.
CGGCAAGGGTATTTTCGTTGTGCCCGATCTCAACCAAAATGCAGCCCGGCGCCACCTGCTGGTTGTACCTTGAATTGACGTACCGCACGGGGATGGTGATGCCGGGGGCGATGCGTTCCAGCTCATCCGTGATGGCCTCTGCCAAAGCCGCATTTTCCCTCCAGTGCGGGTTGGGGGAATCCTCCGTGCCGCGGCCGATGACAAACTGCACCTGCGCGCAGGAAAGCCCCTCCACCTGCACGGCACGGGCGCGGGACGAGCCTTCGATCCACGCATCCCGATGCACGTCGATGAAAAGATCGGTCTTGGGATGTGCATCAAATTCCGCCTGCAGGCTTTGCATGGAGTGGGAATAGGCATAGTTGTAGTTGGGATTTTCATGATAGCTTCGGTCGTGGGATGTGGTGACAGAAAGCGAATCCAGCGCAGTGCAAAGTGCATCGCCCACACCGATCATATTCTGGGAATCGTCACGGGAGCGCCATGCGCTGGTGGTTGCCACGGAGTCTGCATAGGCCTCCGTTGTATGGGAGTGGTAGATGAACACACGCAAGTCCTCATCCGTTCTGTAGGAAGAAAAAAGACGGTTGCGCAGTGTCAGCCCGATGCCCTGGCTATCTTCTTCAAAGCGCACCGTCACCTGCGGCAGTGCACCGCCGCTTTGTATGCGAGCAGTGTCAAGCCCTTCGATCACTGCCTCATCTGCAATGGAAGCGCCGGGCATGGCATGGGCAAAGATGCTCATGGTGTCAGTTGGATCAAAGCCGAAGATCAGGTGGATCAGCTGGGGCAGTTTTTCCTGCAGATAGGACGTTTTTCCGCTTCGCATCGGCAGGGCTTGTCCCACACAAGCGGAGAGATCCTCCGCCTGCACGTCCTGTGTGAAAGAAAAATTTGCCGATGCCAGCTCGTTTTGACCACTTGACTTTGCAAAGTAGAAAACGGCAAAGACGATCAATGCCAGCGCGATGATGACGGCTGCAATGATGCCGATTAATTGCCGCAGTGTGATGACCTTGATGTGGATCATACAGCACCTCCCTGCATGGATTTTGTTGTGGTAACACCTTATGCAGGGCGAAGGTCTGCTATGCCATCAGTGCATGTGGACGGGGTTTAAATTGGGCTGCAGTGCGCGGTTGATGCTGTCGGCAATGAGGGAGGAGAGCACTTCATTTGCCTCGTCAATGTTGCGCGGCGTGACCAGCATGTCGTCGTCTTCACTGATTGCAATGTGTTCATTCGCCGCATCGCGGACGATGGTGGATGCGTACACCACCGTGGGTACACCGATGGCAAGCACGGGTACGCCAAGGCTTTTTTCATCCAGTGCATGGGAATGATTGCCCACACCCGAACCGGGGGCAATGCCGCTTGAAGCAAGCTGTACGGTGGATAAAAGGCGGCTGGTCTTCATGGAAGCGAGGGAATCGATACAGATGACACAGCTTGGATGAAGTTTTGCACAAAGACTCTGCACTACAAGGGCGGTCTCGATGCCCGTTACCCCCAGTACGCCGGGGGAAAGACTGCAGACACAGTTGAGCTGTACACCGTCGATCTGGTGGATGGAAAGCGCCTCCATCAGATGCCGCGTGACGAAAATTTTGGAGGATGCGGCAGGACCCAGTGCATCGGGGGTGATGGCGCGGTTGCCAAGCCCCACCACCAGCACACAGCCGTCCGTAAAACGGCGGGGGAGCATGGATGCGATCTGCCTTGATAAAAGTTCCCGGCAAAGGGAAAGCTCTTTTTCATCGGCGGAGGAAAGCTGTGGGTACTCCACGGTGACGTATTCTCCCATCTGCTTTCCCAAAAGCTTTTCACCTTCACGCGACGTGATGCACACCTGCGTGACGGTAAATCCGTTTCTGCTGTAAACCTTCTGGGTCACCCCCTGCAGGCTGCTTTTGTCGGTGATCGATTCGGTTGCCTCCATGGCAAGGTCGCTTCGGATGTTCATTTTTTCTATCTTCCTTTCTCAAATTTCATTTATATAGGTAGTATCGGCGCAAAATGTACGTCTGATGCACGGTATTCATTGACAAGCAGGGGAGAAAATCGATATAATGAAATCTGTATGACCGATTGTAAGAAATTGGAGGAATTTGGCAATGGAAATGAAAGCGCCGCGCGGTACGCATGATATTATGCCCGAGCAATCCGGCGCATGGCAGGCTGTGGAAGATGTGATCCGCAGACGCTGCGCCCGCTTCGGATTTGAAGAGATCCGCACGCCTATTTTTGAACAGACCAACGTTTTTGCACGCGGCGTGGGTGACACCACCGACATCGTGCAAAAAGAAATGTATACCTTTGATGATAAGGGCGGCAGAAGCATGACGCTTCGCCCCGAAAATACCGCAGGCGTTGTGCGTGCATTTTTGGAGCATCGACTGTATTCCGGTCCCATGCCCGTCAAGCTTTACTATCTGAGCGCCCCCATGTTCCGCTACGAGAACCCCCAGTCGGGCCGCTATCGTCAGTTCCACCAGTTTGGTGTGGAAGTCTTCGGCGCACCCAGCGCAAGCTGTGATGCGGAAGTCATCGCACTGGCCTGGGGTCTTTTGAAGGAACTGGGTGTGGAAAAACTGGCACTGCACATCAACAGCATCGGCTGTCCCACCTGCCGTATGGAGTATCAGAAGTCCCTTCGCGCATACTTCAACGACCATCTGGACACCCTTTGCGGCACCTGCCACGAGCGTCTTGACAGAAACCCCATGCGCATCTTGGACTGCAAGTCCCCTGAGTGCAAGGCGGTTGCTGAAAACGCACCCAAGATGATCGACCACATCTGCGACGATTGCAAAGAGCATTTCCAGCAACTGAAGACGTACTTGGAAGTAGCAGGCATTCCCTACAGCGTAGACCCCATGATCGTCCGCGGTCTTGACTACTACACCCGCACGGTTTTCGAGATCATCTCCGAAGATATCGGTGCACAGGGCACTGTCTGCGGCGGCGGTCGCTACGACGGTCTGATGCGCCTGATGGGCGGTCCCGAGCTGCCCGGCGTGGGCTTCGCATTTGGTGTGGAGCGCCTTCTCATGGTCATGGAAGCTTTGGGTAAACTGCCCGAAGTTGACCGCACTTCCGACGTCTACATCGCATCCCTGCCCAACGACGATGCACGCAAGAAGGCATTTGAACTTTGCATGACTTGCCGCGCAGAGGGCATCCGCGCAGAGATCGACCATGCTGCACGCGGTCTGAAGGCGCAGACCAAGTATGCAGGAAAGAGCGGCGCAAAGTTTATGATCGTCATCGGCGACGACGAGCTTGCAAATGAATCCGTCCGCATCCGCAACATGGCAGACGGTACGGAGATCGAATCTTCCATGGCAGACGTTGCAAAGAACGTCCTGTCCTTGATTCACGCATAAAGGAGTTTTAACCATGAATAAAACCATGATGCGCACCTGTGGGTGCGGTGATGTAACCGAAATTTACGAGGGTCAGCAGATCAAGCTTTGCGGCTGGACCCAGAGAAGCCGCAACCTTGGCGCACTGCAGTTCATTGCTCTGCGCGACAGAAGCGGCATTGTGCAGGTCGTCATCGACGAGGATGCAGCAGAAGAAGTCAAAGCTGTTGCTTCCACCGTCAAGAACGAGTATGTTCTGCAGATCGAGGGTGTTGTCCGTCTTCGCGGCGAGCGCGACGTCAACCCCGAGATGAAGACAGGTAAGATCGAAGTTGCTGCAACGGCTGTGAAAGTCCTTTCCAAGAGCGACGCACTGCCTTTCCACATCGATGATAAGGCAAAGGTTTCCGACGAGCTGCGCATGAAGCACCGCTATCTTGACCTTCGCCGTCCCATGATGCAGAAGAATCTGATGATTCGTCATCAGGTCAGCAAGATTGTCCGCAACTTCTATGATGCAGAAGGCTTCATGGAAATTGAGACGCCTACGCTTATTAAGTCCACCCCCGAAGGTGCCCGCGACTACCTTGTTCCCAGCCGCATGTTCCCCGGTTCCTTCTTTGCACTTCCTCAGTCTCCCCAGCTTTTCAAGCAGATCCTGATGGTTTCCGGTATGGACCGCTATGTGCAGATCGCACACTGCTTCCGCGACGAGGCACTTCGTGCTGACCGTCAGCCCGAGTTCACCCAGATCGACGTGGAGATGAGCTTTGCATCCGCAGACGACGTTATGGACGTCAACGAGCGCATGATCGCAAAGGTCATGAAGGAAGTGGTCGGTCTTGACGTTGCAACGCCCCTGCCTCGCATGACCTGGCGCGATGCAATGGAACGCTACGGTTCCGACAAGCCCGACACCCGTTTCGACCTTCCCATCGTGGAAGTATCCGAAGCAGCGGCAAAGGGCGACTTTGTGGTCTTCAAGAACGCTCTGGAAGCAGGCGGCTGCGTTAAAGCCATCGTCGTACCCGAGGGTGCAGGTCGCTTTGCAAGAAAGCAGATCGATGCATTCGGCGAAGTGGTCAAGCTCTACCACGCAAAGGGTCTTGCATGGGCACTTTGGGGTGAGCAGATCAAGAGCCCCATCGCAAAGTTCTTTGAGGAAGAAACATTTACCGCACTGCTCATCGCCGCTGGCGCAAAGCAGGGCGACGCAGTATTCTTCGTT
>JAGBGW010000215.1 GCA_017935825.1 Clostridia bacterium | reverse complement strand
TTGCGGATGTAGATGTAGGTCGCCACCGTACCTGCAAGGCTGAGGACTACGATGGGCAGGATGTAGTTTTTGATATCGTTGATCTCAATGGCCGACACACCTGCCACGATCATCAGGTCGAAGGCAAAGCCCGAGATGCGGTCCATCTGGTAGTTGTTGATATACTCGCGGTGCATGATGCCTTTTTTCCGCAGAAATTTGACCACGGCGCGAATCAGCATGGAGGCAATGGATGCCCAAAGGAAGTTGAAACCCCAGGCGATGGAATTGGTGAAGTCGGAAAGCACGCCCAAAAGGCTCATAAAGCCGAAGGAAAGCGCGTAGGAAAGCGCCACAAACCCCATCTGGATGGTGAATTTATCCACGGATTCGTTGTCGGGGATCTCCTGACCGTCGGGGTTTGTCTGATCCACGACCACACCTTCCACACGGGACGAGCGCACCTGCAGTGTGCCGCGCTTTTTATAAATGTTGATGTAGAGCACGCCGAAGATGGATGCCACCACAAAGCCGATGGATGCAAGGGAAAGACCGAAGCTGCCGTTGCCTGCAAACTGTGCGGCGGCGGTGTTGGTGAAGTTGATGTCCCAGCTTAGCGCATTGCCGGGCCCCTGCCCGAATGCCAGCGGCAGCAAAAGACCGCAGACGTAGGAGACCACCTTTTGTCCATGACGGGTCAAAAAGAACAGCACCAGCGAGATGGCCAAACCGATGGATGCCTGCAGCATGTATGTACCGCCCTGCAGTGCGCCGAATTCCACGACCTGGGCGCGGTTTTTGTAGGTCGCCTTTTCCGTTTTCAGGCTCATGGCGGCAAAGCCGAATGCAAGGCAGTGGTAGGTGATCACCTGCATCAGGCGGTTATCCACCAAAAAGAATCCGAACTGTTTGCAGACCCAGTCCACGAAAAGCAGTAACGTTCCGCCCAAAAGCGCGGAAGGCACAAGGCCTTTTCTGAACAGCGGGATCGTGCGGCGCAGGATATTGCCCATCATCAAAAACAGCAGCAGCAATCCTGCCTGCACCATAAACGCCCACACGGCGTCATAGTTGGCGAGGGTAAAATCCCAACTTGAAACATCGTGCATATCATTCGCTCTCCGTTCTATATAGAATCATTTTTATAAAACCATCCATTGACGTTATCACTGTTATCCATATTATATCGCTGTTATGATTGCTTTGTCCACAAATATTTCTGTTTTCATAAAAACATTCCGTTAAAAAAGGCGAAAGTGATCCCCCGCCTGTGTTTATTTGATGATAATGCCGCAGGTCTCAGGCATCAAAAGACCGATGAGCAATACAAAGCCCGGGACCACCACCATAAGGTTTTCCATGATCCCCCATGCGATCGATACGTATGCCCATCATCGCCACGATCTGCACCCATGCATACCAATGCGGCACAATTAAAAGTTCCTGTTTTCATTCATTATAACACACAGCAGCCTGAAAAAGCAGGGATTCTTTCTGTATTTTACGAACAAGGGTCCTTCCCCAAAAACAAACAGCAGAAAGCATTTGCCTTCTGCCGTTTGAGTTTGTTAATTCATGCTTTTTCTTCTTTTGCCTGCAAGATACAGAGCACAAATCGCGCTGATGCTTACAAACAGGTGGACGATCCACACTGCAGGATTGCTGTCATCGCCGGTTTTGGGCACATTCAGTGCTTCCAAAGCTGCCTTGGTATCCTCCAGGGTCTTTTGGGCCTGTGCACCCACAAGATCACGCTCGTGTGTGGAAAGCGCATTGTAGGCATCGTCTGCGGCTTTTACTGCATCGGCATCTTCTTTTGTGATGGTTTCGGGCAAGCTGTCGATCAGCTGTCGTACCCCATCTGCCCGATCCAGTGCATCCAGTGCGTCGTCGATGCGGTCAATATCCGCTTCGATGGCCTTCTTTTCCTCATCGGTGTAGTGGTCGCCCTGCTGCTGCAGTGCCTGCGTAAGATCATCCTTTGCCTGTTCCAAGTCATCCCGATCTTCTGCCGTCACATTGTCAGCGGTAACATCCTGCACCTTATCGGTATGCTCGGTATCTGCCGCATCGGCTGCTTCGTCGATCGCAGCGAGCATCCCTTCAAGTTTCTTCGCCGTTTCATTCAGTTGTGCTCGTTCGTCATCGGTAAGGTTATCGCCGTCGGTCAGTACTTCAATATCCTTCAAAAGCTGCTGCAATGCTGCTTTATCATCGGAATTTACGGTCGATTCATCGTACCCGTCTGCCTGACGGTCGATGCGCTGCATCTGTTCCTGCACGTCGTCGATCACGTCATCGAGCCCCTGTGCCCGATCAAGAATTTCGGAAATCGCCTGTTTTTCTTCGTCGGTGGCAGAATCGGGATCTACTGTATCAGCTGCCTGCAGCACCGCCTGCACGGCAGGTGCATCACTGCTTTTTACCGTTTCGGTCGTCAAGCCATCGATTTTCTCCGCCAGCGTACTGATGGGAAGCATGGTTACAGAAACCGTGGTCTGATTGCCGGCGCGATCCGATGCGGTAATGGTATAGACAGCATCCACATCACCTGCAATGGTGAAGTCCGAAGCCACATCTGCTTCGTTGCAGCGAACAGTGTCCAGATTGCGGTCGGAAGCGGTAACCTGCCTTGTTGTGTAATACGTTGCACCGTCCGCAATGCCGCGAATCTCGGGTGCGGTGGTGTCATATTCTGCACCGTCGCTGGAGATGTAGGTCACATTGCCTGCAAGATCGGTGATGCGCACAAAGTACACAAATCGTTTTGCATCCTCCACGCTGACGCCGAAGCTGTTTTCATACATCCTCCAATCGGTGATCGCCTTAACTTCTTCCAGCGTCATTGCCCGATCAGCAGATGCATATTCCACGCTTGCCACGCCGCTTAAATCATCCATCGCCTCCACGCGCACGATCACCTCGTCGCGGTAGAACAGATCGAAGGTGATGTGATTGAGGAATTCCTGCCAGAATGCTCTGTCCACAAAATCCAGCTGACCTGCCGGGTTGGTGTAGTCGACCTTGTAGCTGACCTCACCTGCACGGGAGATCAGACCCGTTTGCTCATTGCGCAGATAGAACGTCATGCTGCCCGAATCGGTTTGCATCACATCATACAGCGTATCCTCCCAGGGACCTTCGTCGGTATTGACGGTAGAGATTTGATAACCCTCATCCGATGTGATGACAAAATGCTCATTCATCCAGCCGTTTTCGTTGGGCTCGGTGGTGGTGTACTGCGT
>JAGBGW010000214.1 GCA_017935825.1 Clostridia bacterium | reverse complement strand
GCATTTGCCTCCTGCAGCACCTGCATGCTGGCGCCGTTGCCGCAGACGGAAAGTACGTCGTAAAGCTCCGACACATGGCGCAGCGCTTCTTCGTTCTGGTCGATGACGATGATCTCATGACCTTCGCTTGCCAATTGCTGTGTCAGCGTTATGCCGACTTTGCCGTCTCCAACGATGATGATTTTCATAGATTCACCTCAGAAATAGAGTTTGTGGAGTGTGACTTATATTAGCAAAATTTCCCCCGTTAGAGAAGAAAAATTGTATACAGAAAAACTTTAATGGTTTATTCGCGATTCTTGTCGGAAAAAACATGCGCACGGATGCGCTCGTGATAAAACACAATCACACTTTGGCAGGCTTTGTCCAAAATAAACCAGAGGACGGGAATGCCAAAGATCAAAAGCAGTACCTGCGGCAGCTGCAAAAGCGCAAGCATGTTTTGCGGCATCAGCGACAGGGCATGGATGCTTACAATGCACGCACCTGCAAAAAAGCAGAAGTACAGGCACTTTGCTGCAAGCAGCCAAACCTTTTTGAAGATGCGGCGCTCGGCATAAATCTTAAAGAGAATGTAGTGCCCAAAGAAAAGATACAGCAGCACCGTGGCCTTTTGCGGCGAAAGCAAAAGCATCAGGAGTCCTGCTGCAAAAAATGCAAGATAAGATGCAAACGTTTCGCCCTCAAATGCAGGGGGAATGGTGCAACAGGCTGCAAGGAAAATGCACGCAAGGCGCATCGTGGGCGCATAGGATGCTGCAAGCAGCAATGCGGCCGAAAGCGTGGCGCAAAGTGCACTTAGTGTAAGTGTTTTGGTACGCATGGTTAGCAGCAGCGGAACAGGTCGCCGCCCATGCACTCACAGCAGCAATCCATGCAAAGCAGCGTGGTGCACAAGTCGCAGCTGCAGCAGCCGGAATTGGTGCTGGTGGTCTGGCGCGTGGTATTGGTGTAGCTATAGGGCTGACCGGTCTGTTGGGTATTGCGGTAGGCATTTGCATATTCGCTGTTGCCGGGGTCCATCTGGTAGGCACGTTCAAAGCAGCTTCGAGCGTTATCGTACCAGCCGCGCCGAAGATGAATGACACCGTACAGGTAGTACCATTGTGCATTTCGCACCGTCATGCCGTCCAGGATGTGTGCCGCCGCCGTTAGGTTGTTTGCCTGGATCAGCTGGCGCACGCGGGCAAAGTCCGCACCTGCGTTGCTGCCGCCTGCCTGCGACGTGGTGCCGCCGCCATTTTGGATCATATCGTATGCCGCATTGATCTTTTTGATCTTTTCGGTGGCAAAGTCACGCTGCGGACCTTCCGGATAGCGGTCGGGGTGGTATTTTTTAACCAGATTGCGGTATGCAGTTCTTATTTCTTCTTTGGAAGCGTTGGGGCTTACTTCAAGAATCTGATACGGATCCATGTTGTTCCTTCCCGTGAAGCAGTACTTCACTCTTGTTTGCGCAGCCAAGCTGCAGCACGTTTTCTATCAATTCCCTGCAATGTGTCATGGGTAGGCGGTCCGCCGCCGCACAGGCATTGTAAAGGGAGGTGTGCAGTGCAAAGGAAGCATCTTCCCTGGACGTGCCTGCCAGTAAAAACACATTGTAGGCGCCTTTTTTCCTGTCTTTTTCTTTGTCATCCCATGCATCCATCAGATAGATCCATCGACCCAAATTGTAGCCAAGCTCGCCTAAGGCGGCGCGGGTGTCCGCATCCGCATCGGGACAGAGCATCAGAAGATCCCGCATAAAAGATGCAAAGACGTGGGAAACTTGATCGATACAGGTGCATTTTTCCTGCTCCAGAACCCAAAGCCGATCCATGGCATCCTGCGTTAAAATATCCACCATGGGAAATTCCTTCGCGGCTTTCTTCTTTGCGATGGACAAAGCTTTCTGCGCGGCAAAGGCTGCGGCGCTTTTATCATCGCGGACATTGTCGCGGCACTTGTGCCATGCAAGAAGCACGTTGACCGCCGCCGCAAAGTGCAAAGCTTCACTGTCTTCGATCATGGGACGTTTTTTGGAAAGCGGCTTGAAGCCGCAGCGGTGGGGGGTGACGATGGGTGCATCGGATATACTCTGGCAAACGATTGCAAGGAAGGTACAGTCGTACTGCAAAACACTTCGCGCCACCTGCCCGTAATGCTTGCCGATGGACCTGCAAAGTCCGCAATAAAATGCCTTATACAATTGCTGGTGCTTCACCTTCAACTCGCAGTGAAGCGGCGTGATATATCCAAACAAGGTGCATACCTCCCACCCAAATAGTGTACCATACTTTGTGTAATATCGCTACTTTATTATATAAATCTCATATGCCCCGAACTGATCCGTATTTGAACGGTTCTGTCCGGATCTTTTGGTCTTATCGGATTCACCCTAACGTCCGATAAAAGGTACTTGACGAGTGTGGTATAATATGGAAGGCACAACATCACATGTTGTGGTGGAGATAAAGCTTTGTGCAATATGATGTGGATATACAGTAGTTTGGAGGAGCAGTTATGGCAGGAACATACAATGCATCGGATATCGAGGTCTTAAAAGGACTGGAGGCAGTTCGAAGAAGACCCGGTATGTATATTGGCTCCACAGGCAAACCGGGTCTGCATCACCTGCTTTGGGAGATCGTGGACAATGCCGTGGACGAAACGGCAAACGGCTATGCGGATCAGGTCAAGATCACGCTGCACCAGGGCGGTGGCGCAACCGTCGAGGATAACGGCCGCGGTATCCCTGTGGGCATCCATCCCGAACTTAAAGTGTCGGGTGTTGAAGTTGTCTTTACCCAGCTTCATGCAGGTGGTAAGTTCAACGATTCCAATTATGAATATTCCGGCGGTCTGCATGGCGTAGGCGCCGCCGTCGTCAATGCACTGAGTACCGCTTTGACCTGCGAAGTTGCGGTGGATGGAAGGCTCTATCGCCAAAGCTTTGCAAGTTTTACTGACAAAAAGGGTGTTTCCCACGCAGGTGAGCCCGAGGCTCCCTTGCAGCAGGTGGGACCTGTCAGAAAGCGCGGCACCAAGATCACCTTCTATCCCGATCCCGAAATCTTCGAGACCGTGGAGTTTGACTCCCATCAGATCTCCCGAAGATTGCGCGAGCTTGCATATCTGAACCCCACGGGCACGTTTACCTTGGTGGACGAACGTGTCAAGGAAGATGGCAAGTTCAAGCGCCGTGTGTATCACTTTGAAGGCGGCCTTGTAGACTTTGCACGCTATGCGGTAAACGGTAAAACCCCCGTCAACGAAACGCCCATCTATCTTGAAGGCATCCGCGACGGCATCCGCGTCAGCGTCGCCATGCAGTATACCGATGCTTACGGTGAAAACATCGTATCTTACGTCAATAACATCCCCACGCCCCAGGGCGGCACCCACGAGACGGGTCTTCGCACCGCGCTTACCCGCGTGTTCAATGACTTTGCAAAGCGCAACAAGATGCTCAAGGAAAAAGAGACCGCACTTGTGGGCGATGACTTCCGCGACGGTCTGACGGCTGTGCTTTCCATCCACATGAAGAACGTGCAGTTTGAAGGCCAGACCAAGACCAAGCTGGGCAACACCGAGGCCCGTGTCGCCGTGGAAGCAGTTTTGGTTGAAAAGCTGACCCTTTGGCTGGACGACATCAAAAACGCGGAGCTGGCAGCAGCCATCATCGAAAAAGCCCGCGCTGCAGCACGCGTGCGCGAAGCTTCCAGAAAGGCAAAGGAGACCGCAAGAAGAAGGAATTCCTTGGATTCTGTGCAGCTGGTCGGCAAGCTTGCATCCTGCACAGGAAGAAAGGCGGAGGAAAACGAGCTGTTCCTGGTCGAGGGCGACTCCGCAGGCGGCAGCGCCAAACAGGGCAGAGACAGAAAGACCCAGGCGATTTTGCCCCTTCGCGGCAAACCCTTGAATGCAGAGAAAAAGCGCCTTGACGAGGTGCTGGCAAATGACGAGTTCCGCTCCATCATCACCGCACTTGGCACAGGCATCGATGAGGATTTTTCCTTGAAAAACCTTCGCTATCATAAGGTGATCATCCTCTCCGATGCGGATCAGGACGGCGGTCATATCCGCGCCATTCTTTTGACCTTCTTCTTCCGCTATATGCGCGAGCTGATCACCGAAGGTCACGTCTACATGGGCGTGCCGCCGCTTTACCGTCTGACGGTGGGCGGTAAGTCCTCCTACTTCTATGACGATAAGTCGCTGGAACAGGCGACCGCGCGATTGAAGCGCAACTACACCGTCCAGCGCTACAAAGGTCTTGGCGAGATGAACCCCGAACAGCTTTGGGAAACCACCCTTGACCCCAATAACCGTACCCTCATCCGCGTTTCCATCGAAGATGCGGCGGAGGCAGACCGCATGGTCACGGTGCTGATGGGGGATAAGGTGGAACCGCGCCGCGACTATATCAACGAATTTGCGGATTTCAACCGCGCAGATGCATTCATGCAGATGGAAGGCTAAGAGGTGATTGTATATGGCTAAGAAAAAAGAAACACAGCTGCCGCCTTCCCGTGAGGTGATCCTCTCCCAGCCCATGGAAGAGGTCATGCACAATTCCATGATCCCTTATGCGGAGTATGTTATCCTCGACCGCGCACTGCCGCGCGTGGAAGACGGCTTAAAGCCCGTACAGCGCCGCATCTTGTACACCATGAATGAGCTGGCACTTTGGCCTGACAAGCCCCACAGAAAGTGCGCCCGTATCGTCGGTGACTGCCTTGGTAAATACCATCCCCACGGCGACTCCTCCGTCTACGATGCCCTGGTGCGCCTGGCACAGGATTTTGCCATGCGCATGCCCTTGGTGGACGGTCACGGCAACTTCGGTTCCATCGACGGTGACTCCGCCGCTGCAATGCGATATACCGAGGCCCGTATGCGCCCCCTTGCCTTGGAAATGCTGCGGGATATCGATAAGGACACCGTGCCTTTCCAGCTGAACTTTGACGATACCTTAAAAGAACCCCGTCTTCTTCCTGCAAGCTATCCCAATTTGCTTGTAAACGGTACCTCCGGTATCGCCATCGGTATCGCCACCAACATTCCGCCTCATAATCTTGGCGAAGTGATCGACGGTGTGCTTGCCCAGATCAAGAACCCCAAGATCACCACGCGTGAATTGATGGAATACATCCCCGGTCCCGACTTTCCCACCGGCGGCGAGATCATCAAAAGCGAAGAGATCGAGCAGGCCTACGAGACGGGCCGCGGCAAAATCCAGATCCGCGCAAAATGCACCATCGAAAAGGGCAATGCAGGCAAACAGCTGATCGTCATTCACGAAGTGCCCTATCAGGTCAATAAATCCGGTCTGCTTGAAAAGATCGCAAAGCTGGCACAGGACAGAAAAGAGATTCTCTCCGGCATCAACGATGTGCGTGATGAGTCCGACCGCACCGGCATCCGCGCCGTTGTGGAGCTGAAAAAGGACGCCGATGCGGAAAAGATCCTTGCCTATCTTTACAAATACACCCCCCTGCAGACCACCTTCGGTGTCAACATGATGGCAATTGCGGAGGGCAAACCCCGTCAGCTGAGTCTTCGGGAAATCAATCACTATTACATCCAGCATCGTAAGAACGTGGTCACCAGAAGAACCCAGTACGACCTTGAAAAGGCGCGCGCAAGGGAACACATTCTGGCAGGTCTGATGATCGCCATCGCCAACATCGACGAGGTCATCGCCATCATCCGTGCCAGCGCCAACCCCGCTGTTGCCCGTGAATCCCTGATGGCACGCTTTGAGCTTTCCCAGATTCAGGCACAGGCGATCCTTGATATGCGCCTGCAGCGATTGACCGCACTGCAGATCGACGAACTGAAAAAGGAATATGCAGCGATTTTGAAGCTGATCGCGGAACTGGAAGGCATTCTTGCCAGCGAAAAGAAGCTGATGCGTGTCATCGAAAAAGAGCTTCTTGCCGTCAAAGCGGACTATGCCGATGCGCGCCGTACTGCCTTCATCGATCCTGCAGGGGTCAAGCAGGTACAGGCAAGCGACTTCCAGGTGGTGGAGGACGTGATCGTCACCATGACCGCAGGCGGCTACATGAAGCGCCTGTCCGCAAAGGCAGCAGTTCGCCCCCGAGGCGAAGGCGACATCAAGGAAGCGGAAGTCATTCGCTTTGCACTTCGCACTGCCACCGACCAGCGCCTTATGGTGGTATCCAACCTTGGCAGATGCTATCGCGTGGATGTGGCGGAAGTGCCCGACGGCTCCAAGGCTCGTGAGCGCGGTAAGCTTGTAAGCGCACTTTGCGGCGGCTTTGATAAGACCGAAACCGCAGTGGCGGTGCTGGCAATGCCCGACGAAAATACCAAGGGTACCATCGTGATGATGACCCGTGACGGTATGGCAAAGCGAAGCGAGCTTTCTGAATACGTGGTCAGAAGCAAGAAGTTCCCCGGCATCAGCCTGAAAAAAGGCGACGAGGTCATCGCCGTACAGCTTGATGAGGATGCAGAACAGACCCTTCTTATGATCACCCAGAACGGCATGAGCATCCATGTGGATCCTTCTTCCATCACGCCCACAGGCCGTGTCACCGCAGGTGTACATGTCATCAGCCTTGACAAGGGCGATCAGGTCATCTTTGCAAAACTGCTCAAGGGAGAAGGGGAGATCGCACTGTTTACCGACCGCGGCTATGCCAAGCGTATGCTGGTCGCTGACTTCGACCTGCAGGGACGAAACGGCAAGGGCGCAAAGGTCTTCCCGTTCAAGCCCGGCACCATGCCCGGCGACATCGTCGCGGCGGCGGTCCACGTCACAGAACCCACCGAACTTACCGTTGTCCGCAAAAAGAGCGAACCGCAGCGCCTGAGCACCGAATCCATCCCGATCCAGATGCGCGCATCCAAGGGAAGTCCCGTAGTGATGGCACTGATGGACGACGTGGTGGAACGCGTGTGGTGACAATGATTGTAAACCTGTACGAATAGGTTTACAATTAAAAAGAGGTTTTGAATGAAAAATTACATAAAACTGATTTGCGTTTTTGCACTTTGTACTGCACTGTTGTTTTGCGGCTGCGTTGTGAAGCCGAAACAGGAAGAAACGTATTATACACCCCAGCAGCAGGCGGCACTGGAAGCGTTGGATCAGATCGCATCCGGCAATTATGACAGGGATTCCGTACAGCAGGATGGGACCGTGCAGGAAGTGAACCTGCACGAAAGTCCTTATTATGCGAGCGTGTGTGTTTTCAGTGCGCAAAGCGGGATGCTCCTGCGGGAAGAGTCATTGGTGACGGATCAAGCAGATCTTGGAGAAAATGAATACTTTTCTTTCTGTCTGATGGTAAACGACATGTCTTTGATTTCGGGCAAAGATGTTACTGCGACGATGGAAGACGGATCTGTGATGCAATTTGAAAACCCTGTGCAAACATCCATGAAAGGCGAAAAAACACAGCCTGCGTGTTTTGCGTTGACAGAAGATCAAATGGCAGATTACCGATCTTTGGGTTCGCATGCAGTCACTTGGTCCGTTGGTGGAGAAGTACTTTGCCAAACTGAATATCAGGTGGTAAAAAGCGTGGATTTTGCAAGTGAGTTTACAATGCCGACGCAATCACAGATCGATGCTTACAATGCTATTTCTGCTGCGCGTTCACCGTATATCGCTGCATGGTTTTCTGTGGGGGATGTGCGCTATACGCAGTATGCGGTGGATTTTAAAGCCGATCATTTGCCAAGCGGCACCTATTGCAGTTTGGGCAACTGGAAAATGGATCATTCCGCTCTTGAAACGCAGTATGCAAGCGTTACCACCGATTACAATGGTGTGCATGCCTATGCGGGGTTCCAGAACACCACGGGCGGTGCAATGAAGGCCATCATGTCGTTTTGGGATGTCTACTGCAAGGATTCTGCGGGTAACGTTGTTGCTACCATCCATGCAGATCCTTATCCTTTGGTTGGCACGGAACAGAGCATTGCGCAGGATTATCATGGTGAAGGCAGTGGTTTTCAGTGCCTTGTGCCCTTTAGCTGGGAACAGGATCACTGGTATCGCATGCTTTTAAAATGCGTTACCGATGAAAAGACGGGCAACACGCTTGTGCAGCAGTGGGTCTGTGATCTTGAAACGGGGCAATGGACTCAGCTTTCCTATTACGATACCAATCTTCAGGATACAGCCTTCCGCGGCAACATTGCGGTTTTCCTTGAAAACTATTTGATCGAGTACGCAGGTGACGTGCGTTCCATGCAGGTGTGCAATGCCCGTTATATGAAAGAGGGCAGTGATACCTGGACGCCGATCACACGGGCACATGTTGCCTCCCAGGGCGGTCTTCCCAAATATGAGGGCAGCTATACCTTCGGTACATGCGAAAATGGTCTGTGGTTTGTGACAAGCGGCGTAGGCGGCGACTATTATAACAATGGTGGTCAGCAGGGACAGTGGCTTGATTTCTAAACTTGATTTTTAAATGCGAAAAGCAGCAATTCAAAGGTGAATTGCTGCTTTTTGTTTTGTATCGGTCAAACAATCAGGTCGTGAGCTATGGGGGTGTTGAACAGCTGTCGGATGCGGTCGGGATCGTCGGTCTGACCGAGGATCCACATAAGCTTGGTCACCACCGATTCCAAGGTCATGTTGTAGGCTTCCAGCGCCTCATATTCTTCCTTGATGCGGTAACCCACCTGGTAGCGTCCAAGGTCGCTGCCCTCGTGGGGCACCTGCGTGGTCATGACAACGGTCTTGCCATGGGCGATCAAATCTGCAATTCCATCAATAAAGGTGGAATCCTCATGGCAGGGGATGCCGCCCACGCCGAAGCTTTCGATGACGATGGCATCGTAGTGGTCGATCAGATAGGGGAAGATGGATGCATCGGGCCCGGGGATCAGTTTCCAGACAAAGACACGGGGCACCATGCTGTCGTAGAAGACGGGGGTGTCGGATACATCGGTTTCTTCAATGTAGTGGATGACCTTATCCTCCAGCACGATGGACGTGGCAGGGTAGTCGATACTGGAAAATGCATTGTAACTCTTGCTTCTGGACTTTCTGGCGCGTGTACCCAAAATTACCTGACCGTCAAAGACGATGTGCACGCCGTTGGCGCGGTCGTCCGATGCATAGCGGAAGGCGCAGATCAGGTTTCGTCTTGCATCGGTTTCCCTCTTTGAAATGGACTGCTGTGCGCCGGTGATGACGATGGGCTTTCTGCTTTTTTGCACAAGGTAGGAAAGCGCCGCCGCGGTGTATGCCATGGTGTCGGTGCCGTGGGTGATGACAAAGCCGTCGTAGAGCGCATAGTTTGCGCGGATGCAGCGTGCCACTTCCAGCCAGTGGGTGTAGTTGATATTTGTGGAGTCGATATTAAAAAGCTGCAGCGTGGAAATTTCGCAGATCGATTCCAGTTCAGGTACAGCGTCAAGCAGATCGCTCGAGGTCAGCATGGGGGAAAGACCTTCTGCCGTTTCCAGCGTTGCAATGGTGCCGCCGGTTGCGATCATGAGAATTTTTTTCTGTTTCAAAATTTGATCCATAGGAAATTTTCTTCCCTTCACTCAAAAAATTTTCAATATTTTTTTGGATGTTTTTATTATAACCGCAGTGCAATCTGTTACTCAAGTGCTTTTCAGATCAAAAGATTTTTTGAAGTATTATAATAGAAGCAAAAAGTTTTTTAAAAATTTTTGAAAAAAGGTGTTGACAAAAAGGGGGGTAAGTAATATACTAACACCTGTCGCCGAGATGCGACACCACATCAAAGCCTGCGGGCGTGGCGGAATGGCAGACGCGCTGGATTTAGGTTCCAGTGTCCAAGTGACGTAAGAGTTCAAGTCTCTTCGTCCGCACCATTTCATCACATCAACGTATGCGGGAATAGCTCAGTGGTAGAGCACCGCCTTGCCAAGGCGGGGGTCGCGAGTTCGAATCTCGTTTTCCGCTCCATTTGCGGGTGTAACTCAATTGTAG
>JAGBGW010000027.1 GCA_017935825.1 Clostridia bacterium | reverse complement strand
TCCAAAGCCTGCTTGATGACTACCGCGTATTTCCCTGCATCGTTACTTCTTCCAAAACGGGCAAGGGTGTGGAGGAATTCCGTGCAGCGCTGTCCCATGGTGTGGTCGCCGTGGCAGGACAGTCGGGCGTTGGAAAGTCTTCTCTTTTGAACGCGGCATATCCCGAGTTCAAACTGGAAGTTGGCTCTTTGAGCCGAAAGGTGGAGCGCGGCAAGCACACCACCCGTGCAAGCCAGCTGTTTAAGCTTTCGGAAGATTCCTTTGTTTTGGATACCCCCGGTTTCTCTTTGATGGAAACCGAACTCATCGACCCTGCGCTTTTGAAGGAAAGCTACCCCGAATTTGCAGGTCTTGACGACAAGTGCCGCTTTGGCACAGATTGTCTGCACCAAGGTGAACCCGGCTGCGCGGCAAAGGAACTTGATCTTCCAAAAGGCCGCATGCAGCGCTATGCAGAGCTTCTTGTCGAAGCCCGTCAGCGCTGGAAGAACCGTTATTAAGTTTTTATCCTCATAACCGTCCCTTTGAGAAAGGAAATTGATCCATGAACGTATTGGTGATCGCCGGCGGACCCGATCCGGGTTCTGCATTGATCAAGAAATGTGCCGCTCAGGCGGACAAAATTTACTGCGCTGACCGTGGCGCACAGTGGGCATATCAGGCAGGCATCAAGCCCGATCTGGTGGTGGGTGATATGGATTCCGTCAACGATTCCACCTTGGACCGCGTGGATGCTGACGGCGTGCGCACCATGCGCTACCCGGTGGAAAAGGATATGACCGACACCCAGATCGCACTGGAAGTGGCGATTTCCGAAGGCGCCCGCTCCATCACCTTGCTTGGTGCACTGGGCGGCCGTGTGGATCATACCCTTGCAAATATTTCGCTGATGTCCTCCTACCACAGACGCGGCATTCGCATTGCCATCATGGATAACAATACCGCCATGTTCGTGGGCGAGCGGACCATCACCTTCCGCGCAGTCAAGGGCAGCACCGTGTCCATTTTCCCTGTGGAAGAGGGTGTGCGCGTGCTTCGAAGCGAAGGTCTGTACTATCCTTTGAATGACCTTGTCATCCCCATGGACGGCACGCTTTGCATCTCCAACCAGATGATCTCCGACCGTGTCATTTTGGATGTGCGAAACGGCTCCATCCTTTTGATCGTCACCGCACAGGAAAAGGATTGATCTGAAGAATATGTAACGATTCCGCTTCATGGGCAAACTATGGAGCGGCTTTTTCAAGGTGAAATAAGGAGAAATCATATGGCAAAACAAATGAATATGACAAGCGGCAAACCCATGCGCTTGCTGTTCTATTTTGCATTGCCGCTGATGCTTGGCAATATGTTCCAGCAGCTGTACACCGTGGTGGATATTGCCATCGTGGGTCGGGGCGTGGGCATGGAAGCCTTGGCGACACTGGGCTCCGTTGACTGGCTCAGCTGGCTTTTCATCGGCACGGCACAGGGATTTGCACAGGGTATTTCCGTGCGTATTGCACAAAAATACGGCGAGGGAGACATCTACGGCATGCAGCATGTCATCGGTCAGTCGGTGACACTGTCGGCCATCATTTCCGTCATCGGCACCATCCTTTGCCTTTGCGGTCTGCCGCTTTTTATGAAGCTGCTTCGCGTACCGCAGGACCTTTGGCATATGGCGCGCCTTTACCAGACGGTACTGATGAGCGGCTTTACCGTTTCCATGTTCTATAACCTGGTGGCAGGCATCCTGCGCGCGGTGGGCGACAGCAAGACACCCTTGATGGCAATGGTGGTGGCGGCACTGACCAATATCGCGCTGGACTGCGTGGCGGTCTTCGTCCTTGGCTGGGGCATCACAGGTGCTGCGGCGGCAACGGTGGCGGCACAGGTGCTGGCAACCGTGCTTTGTACCATCAAAATCATCCGCAGCGATATTTTGAGATTTGAACGTTCTCAGCTGAAACCTGTGAATTCTATCTGCAAAGAGCTTCTTGCACTTGGCGCACCGGTTGCAGCGAAAAACCTGATCATCGCCCTTGGCGGCATGGCGGTGCAGACCATCGTCAACGGCTTTTCCATGTCCTTCATCGCAGGCTTTACTGCCACCAATAAGCTCTACGGTCTGCTTGAAATCGCGGCGATCTCCTATGGTTACGCTGTCACCACTTATGTGGGGCAAAACCATGGCGCAAAGCAGTATGTCCGCATCAAAGAGGGCATCCGTGCGGCGACGGTTTTGTCCGTCATCACGTCCATCGTCATTGCAATTTGCATGGTAAGCTTCGGACGAAATATCACGATGTTGTTTATTTCAAGCGAAGCTGCTGACCTTGCGGCAGTGGCAGGGGATGTTGCCTACAACTACCTTTGCGTTATGAGCGCAGGTCTTCCCATTTTGTATCTTCTGTATGTGTTTATTTCCGCACTGCAGGGCATGGGCAACAGCATCGTTTCCATGATCTCGGGTATTATTGAGTTCATCATGCGCGTAGGTGTTTCTCTTATCATCGCCCACACAGGCTTTGAATCGGGCATCTTTGCTGCGGAAGTTGCTGCATGGCTGGGCGCGGCAGTTTACCTGATGCTGACCTATCACAAGAATTACAAGCGCCTTGCACAGCAAGAAAATACGTAATGCAAGCTTAAAAAACACCGTTTCTGCAATTGTGAGAAATGGTGTTTTTATGTATAATTATGGCAATGTAAATTTTTCTTCGGATGCGGCGACGTTCGGAAAGGAGAGCAAATGTCTCTGAAAACCAAGCAGACCTTGGCAAAAATCACCATGGTGCTTTGCGCCCTGTCCTGGGGTGTGTCCTTTGTTGTGGTCAAGGATACCTTGACTTTGATCCCCACCAACTGGACGCTTGTCATCCGCTACGGCATTGCAGGCTTGATCATGGCGTTGATCAGCGGAAAGAATCTCTTCAAGCTCAACAAAGCCGAGATCATCTACGGCTGTCTTGTGGGCGGCACGGCGTATTTTGGCATGTACTTCCAGACGGCAGGATTGAATTACACCACACCGGGCAAGAGCGCATTTATCACCGCAGCGTACTGCGTGATGGTACCCTTCATTACTTGGATCTGGACGAAGAAGCGCCCCTCCTGGCAGCACTTTGCAGCAGCGTTTGTCTGCATCATCGGCATCGGTCTGATCGCACTGAACAAAGGCTTCACTGTACAGATCGGCGACGCACTGACCCTGGGCTGCACCATCGTCTTTGCCGTCAACTTCGTCATGATCGACCAGTGGTTTGCCAAACTTGATATCTTCCGCGTCACCATGGTGCAGATGTTCATCACCGCGGTGCTTGCGCTGATCGCCGCACCCCTGATGGGCGAGACCGCGCCCGTCATCACCAAGGAAGCCATCGGTGGTCTGCTTTATATCTCCCTCATCGCAACGGCGGCAGGTATGCTGGGGCAGAACATCGCACAGCGTTTTGTGGACCCCTCCACCACGGCACTGCTTTGCTCCCTTGAATCGGTCTTTGCGGTACTTGCATCCGTCATCATGGGCACGGAGCTTTTGTCCGCACGCCTTGTCTTCGGCTTCATCCTGGTCTTCGGCGCAGTGGTCTTTGCCCAGATCGAGCTGAAAAATCTGCCCTTCTTCAAAAAGAAAAAAG
Source organism: Clostridia bacterium (assembly GCA_017935825.1). Taxonomy (GTDB): domain Bacteria; phylum Bacillota; class Clostridia; order Christensenellales; family Maliibacteriaceae; genus RGIG9107. The sequence continues at coordinate 3,033 of JAGBGW010000027.1, read as the reverse complement.
AAGAATAAGAAAATGAAAAGACGGAAGTGAAAAAGGAGCCTCCAAATAAGAAAACATCGGTTTAAGAAGGCCTGATCGAACAGGGAACTTTGTTGCGCGAGCTTGAAATGGGGTCCACCATTCCTTCGCTCACGCGCCGCGTTCGCTGCCCGATCAGGCTCTTTTAAACTCTATCGACCGAGAAAAGTGATGATTTTTTCCAGTTCAAGGCAGACGAAGGCGGAATACCCGCTGCGGTCTTCCAACTGAGGATAACGAAGAAATGGGGAAAATCAGCCTTTTACTCGGCGATGTTTTCTTGTTCGGAAGCTCCTAATGCCTCCGTCTTTTTTGTTGCGGAAGAAAGCAAAGATACGATATAATGTTGAACAATCATTGGAACGAAAAAACAGCAGGAGGTCGTACGATGAATTCCCGTCAAAGAGTTCTGGCTTCGTATCGGTTTGAAGCACCCGATGCATGCCCTGTGGAGTACCGCTATACGCCTGTAGGGTATTATGAGCATGGCGAAAAACTGAACGATCTGTTCTGCCAATATGTGGGTGATTACGATCCGCCCAAGCGGCAGCCCATTCCGCAGCTTGGTCCTGAGTGCTTTGACGGGGACGGCCGCTATCATGAGTTTAAGCGTGATGCATGGGGTACCCTTTGGGAATACCGCATCTTCGGCATTGCAGGCATTGAAAAAGAATATCCGCTGGACGACTGGGCAAAGCTTGCCGATTATAAAATGCCTGCGCAGCCCGACTGGGTGACGGATCCTGCGGCATATCAGGCTATGGCGGACATGGTGCACGCCCATCAGCAGGCAGGCTATGCTTACCGAAAGCTTGGTGCATTTAAACTGTTTGAACGTTTGATCGCCATGCGTCCCTTTGAGGATGTATTGTGCGATTTATTTACCGATGAAGATGAGATCGTGCAGCTGCTGGATATGATCTGCGATTATTATGAACCGCAGATCGAAGCACTCATCCGCATGGGTGTGGATGTGATCCATTTCGGCGATGATTTTGGTACCCAGACTGACCTGATCCTGTCGCCGGAGATTTTCAAAAACCACTTTAAGCCCCGTTATGAACGTCTGATGCGTCCCATCCGACAGGCAGGGATCAATGTGCATTTTCATTCCTGCGGAAAGATCGACCGCCTGTTTGAGGATTTAAAGCAAGTGGGTGTGGATTCCATCTGGCCGCAGGTGCCTGCTTACGATATGCAGCGTCTTGCCGATACACTGCGCGATCTGCAAATGTCCATCGCCATTCATACCGACCGCGGCGGTGTCATGACCCATGGAACGCCCGAGCAGGTTCGCGACTTGGTAAAGCAGGAATACAATACCTTCCGTCCCGACAAAGGCGGTGCGTGGTATTACATTGAAGTGGACAACGGCATGCCCTTTGAAAACGTGCAGGCGTTGGTGGAAGAAGTGTTTTCTTACAGATAAAGCAAAACGGAGAGGAAAAACATCCTCTCCGTTTTTTGTGTTAGGCGCGTTGTGAATCCCATAAGATGTTTGCGTCATATCCATCGCTTCAGGGCAAGACTTGTCTCGCCCCTGCGAAAATGCTGGTAATACGTAAACATTTTACATATCAATTAAACTGCCCGAAAGGGCATCATAGTTCTAAACTCTAAACTCCTAACTTGCGGCAAGGTTTTAACTTTGCCGCATAATACCGTTGTTGTCGATTATGTAGGGTTCATCCAGTAAAAGCTGGGAAATGGGGACGATCTCAAAGCCCTGACGCTGCAGCTCTTCCAAGACAAGCGGCAGAAATTCCAGTACATCTTCGGAATTGTTGTGGAAAAGGATGATATCGCCGCCCTGTACGTCGGATGTTACACGCTGCACGATGGCCTCGGTGCCGATGTCCTTCCAGTCCAGAGAATCGATGGACCACTGGATGCATTCATAATCCATCTGGTGCAAAATGTCGATCAGGTCGTTGTTGTAATCGCCAAAAGGCGGACGAAACAGTGTGGGGGAGGTGCCCGTCAATTCTTCGATCTTCTGATGGGTCTGTAAAATTTCCTGCTGCATCTGTTCGGGGGACAGTGTGGGCATGTTGGGATGGTTGGTGGAATGGTTGCCGATCTCGTGCCCGCGCTGTGCGATCTGCTGGGTGCGCTCGGGGTAGGCATCCACCCAAAATCCCACAAGGAAGAATGTGGTCTTGACGTTGTAGTCGTCTAAAATATCCAGTATTTCCAGCGTTTTTTCACTGCCCCAGGCGGCATCGAAGCTGATGGCGATGCGGTTATCGTCGCGGCTTACCGCATACACGGGCACACGACGGTCGGCGGCGGAAACGCCTTGTGCCAAATAAGACTTTGGTGCGGTGATGGCGCCTACCACCACCAGGATCAGCGCAAGGCTGCAAGCCAATATCGCCGCCAACGTTTTCATGGCGTCGGATTTGGAAACGATCAGGGATTTCATCGGAAAAACCTCCTTGTATCTGTTTCTCAAATCCTATGCAGTGCATGTACAACAAATGCAGTTTTTGCTATAATGAACACAATATTTCAGTTCGGAGGAATATTTGTATGAAAAAAACGGCACGACCGCCGCGTGTTGCCGATGTGCACATTGCGGATGATTTTTGGGGCGAGTATCAGCGATTGATCAAGGAAAGCGTTATTCCCTACCAGTGGGAGGCGCTCAATGACTGCATTCCCGATGCCGACAGAAGCGGCTGTATCCATAACTTCATGGTTGCCGCAGGCAGAAAAGAAGGCGAGCATTATGGCTGGTACTTCCAGGACAGTGACCTTTACAAGTGGCTGGAAGCGGTTGCCTATTCTCTGGTGCTTTCTCCCGATGCGGAACTGGAAAAGACTGCTGACTGGGTCATCGACCTGATGGCGGATGCACAAAGAGAAGACGGCTATCTTGATACCTTCTACCAGATCGCCCATCCGGGTGAAGAGTGGACCTGCCTTCGTGAGTATCACGAGCTTTATTGCGCAGGTCACCTGATCGAGGCGGCAGTTGCCTATGCCGATGCCACGGGCAAGACCAAGTTCCTC
>JAGBGW010000213.1 GCA_017935825.1 Clostridia bacterium | reverse complement strand
GGTCAGATCGGGCACGAGGATTGGATCCATCGTCGGGTTTTCGGGCTGAAGTCTGAAGCCGCCATTTTCTTTGTAATAGCGTTTAACAGTAGCTTCATCTTCGATCATGGCAATTACGATATCGCCATTATATGCAGTGTTTTGCTTGCGTACCACTACATAATCACCATCCAGGATACCAGCGCCGATCATGCTTTCCCCTCGAACGGAAAGGATGTAATGTTCGCCGGAACCAAGCATACTCTGCGGAAGTGCAATGTAATCCTCGATGTTTTCAGTGGCCAGAATGGGCACGCCCGCCGTGACACGGCCAACCACAGGCACATTGACCATTTCGGTTTTGTACGCCTGATGATCCGCCGGGACGGAAATAGCACGCGGTTTCATGGAATCACGGTACAAAAGGCCCTTCTTTTCCAGACGAATCAGGTGTCCGTGAACAGTAGAAGTGCTCTTGAGGCCCGTTGCTTCGCAGATTTCGCGCACAGATGGGGGATAACCCTTCTGTAATGTAGCTTTTTCGATGTACGCAAGGATCTTAGCCTGTGTATCTCCACGGGGATTACTCATCGGCAGTCACTCTCCTTACGTGTTTTCCGAGTTTAGGATATCACAAAGAAAGTGGCTTTTCAAGTGTTCGGCGAACAAATGTTTCGGTTACGGCTGATTTTCTTCCTTTGATGAAGGAAGATGTACGTTTTTAGCAGCTTCACGCCTGCGCTGATCGCTCATTGCAGCATAATGGCGCCGCGTTGTATTGACATCTGAATGCCCTAAAGCATCTGCTACCAAATAAATATCCTCGGTTTCATGATACAGACGTGTTGCGTAGGTACTTCTGAGTTTGTGCGGGCTCATGCGTTTCTTTAACGGAACAGCAATTGCACAGTATTTTTTGACCATGATCAGTACAGCACGCTGAGAAATCCTTTTGCGCTGTAAAGAGAGAAACAGTGCGTTTTTATCTGCAGCTGTAGCGGGTTTGATCTGCTTACGTTCTGCCAGATAATCCTTCAGCGCATCAGCGACTTCATCGGGATAGTACAGTATGACCTGATTACCGCCTTTACGGGTGACCAAAACGGCATTGTTGGCAAAATCCAGATCCGTAGTATCGATGCCAACACATTCGCTTACACGGATGCCCGTGCCAAGAAACAACATCAGAATCGCATAATCACGTTTACGGGTGTGGTGGTGAAAACTCTGCTGAGTCTTTGTCATCTCCGAGCCGTCGTTGGCAACGGACAAGAGACGTTCAACCTCCGGTCCGATCAGATGCAGGATCGGCTTTTCATGCAGCTTTGGAAGAGCGACCAGCGCAGCAATATTACCTTTGATCCGCTCTGACTTAAACATGTAGTCGAAATAGGAACGAAGAGACGACAGTTTTCGCATAACGCCGCATTCGTGGTTGCGAAGAACTTTTTGCTGCTCAATGGTTTCGCCAATGTCTTCGTCCTTGTAATAGAGGGTCAGATAGTCGGCATATGCATGGAGGTGTTTTGCCGTGAAATAACCCAAATCTTCATCCGCCCAATTCTCAGGCGATTTCTCTGCGAAATAAGGGATCTCCTTGGTTGCGAAGCTGCAAAACGTCTGTAAATCGATCGTGTAGGCCATTCGGGTGAGAACACTGGTCGTCATGGCAATGCTGCTGATAAAATCAGAACAGGATTCCGGAAGAGAACGCAGCATGGAACGAATCTTTTCAGTTCGTTCGGTATTCAGCTGTTCAAGGTAGCTGACATGTGCCATTATAGGACTTCCTCCTGAAAAAAATCAATTTTGATATATAACTATTCGTAAAAGTGTTCTTTAGCGAATAGTTTAAGAATAGAATATACCTCTTTCCCTTATTTGTCAAGGGTTTCGGGACTTTTTCTTACATGCAGCAAAAAAGCGCTGTTCCATTTCGAATCAGCGCTTTTTTAAAATGTGATCAGCTTTTCTTTTCTGCGGATGATGCAGTTGGTGCAGGAGACTCTTCTTCCCCTTCCCCATTCATGCGGCGATATTCTTTAATGGCAGACGTCGCCAACTCATCGCAGCGGTTGTTCCAGGGATTGTCTGCATGACCTTTTACTTTGAAGAAACGGACGTCATGCTTTTTGATCTTGATGATCTGCAGCAGCAGCTTCCACAGGTCGCTGTTCTCCACCGGCTGCTTTTTGCTGTTGATCCAGCCGTTACGCTGCCAGTTAT
>JAGBGW010000026.1 GCA_017935825.1 Clostridia bacterium | reverse complement strand
TGCAAAGTGCACGGACGATGGCCACACGCTGTTTCTGACCGCCGGAAAGCTGGGAAGGATAGGCATCTGCACGGTCGGCAAGACCGACACGATCAAGCAGGCGCATGGCGCGCTCTTCCGCTTCCTTTTTATCCATCTTGAGCACCATCACGGGTGCGCAGGTCAGGTTGTCCAGAATGGTCATGTGCGGAAACAGGTTGAACTGCTGGAACACCATACCCATCTTCTGACGATGGGCATCGATGTCAAGCTTGGGGTCGGTCAGGTCTTCCCCATGGAAGTAGATGTGACCGGCAGAGGGCTTTTCCAAAAGGTTCAGGCAGCGAAGGAAGGTGGACTTGCCGCTTCCGGAAGGTCCGATAACACACAGCACGTCGCCTTTATTGATTTCAATATTAATGCCGCGAAGGACTTCTACGCCATCGAAGCTTTTATGCAGGTTTTCAACGTTTATCACTCTTACGCAGCCTCCTTTCAAGAATGCCCAGAAGCTGGGTCATGATGACGACCAGACTAAGGTAGACGATGGCGGTCACCATCAGGGGGTTAAATGCATCGTAGGTGTTGTTGCGGATCAGGTTTGCCGCGCGCGTCAGGTCCTGTACTGCAACGTAGCCTGCGACGGAAGTTTCCTTCAAAAGTGCGATCATTTCGTTGCCGATTGCAGGCAGAATGTTTTTCACTGCCTGGGGCATGATGACGCGCATCATTGCCTGCATCTTGTTCATGCCAAGGCTTCGTGCCGCTTCCATCTGTCCCTTATCCACTGCCTGGATACCACTTCGCACGATCTCTGCCATATATGCACCGGAGTTGATACCGAAGGCAACGATACCGGTGACAACGCCATCGGCAGATTTCAGAATCAGGAAATAAAAGATCAGAAGAAGGACGACCACGGGGATGCCGCGGATAGCCGTGACGTAGAAATCACAGATCAGTTCGGGAATGCGAAGCTTTTTGTTGTCTTCGGCAAAGAATTTGATGATTGCGATGGTGGAGCCGATGACCACACCGATGAGCAGTGCGCAGATGGTGATGATCATGGTGTTTTTCAAACCATCGATCAGCATCATGTAGCGATCTTTTTCAATAAAGGTGCTGTAGAGCTGGTCTTTCCACGCTCCAAGCGCATTGAGGATCGTTTGCATTGTTTTCTCCTATAACCCAAAAGGGCTTTATCTTAAATACAAGTTTGGAAGAAGAAGCTTGCGCCCCTTCTTCCAACACAGATTATTCTTTTTTTGTGTGAGAATTACATCTCAGGTGCAACGTAGGTTACACCATACTCAGTGAAGATAGCTTCCATGGTGCCGTCTTCGATCATTGCAACGATCACTTCGTTGAATGCTTCAACCAGAGTCTCGGAACCCTTGACGAATGCGAATGCATAGGGCTCGGAGGTCATCTTCTCGTCAAGAACGATAACTGCATCGCCAAGCTGTGCTGCAAACGCAACTGCAACTTCGTTGTCAACGACCCATGCATCGACCTTACCGGAGGTAAGAGCGCTCGCTGCGTCGTTGTTTGCCTGATATGCCTGAACTTCGTAGCCTTCGTCCATGCAGTAGGATTCAGCGGTGGTACCGGTCTGAACTGCGATGAGCTTGCCGGTCAGGTCAGCCTTGCAGGTAATGTCAGAACCTGCGGGAACGATGATTGCCTGAGATGCAAGGAAGTAAGGCATGGTGAAATCTGCGTTTTCCTCACGCTCTGCAGTTACGGTGATGCCGCTCATGCCAACGTCGAACTTGCCTGCCTGAACGCCGGGAAGAACGGAGTCAAAGTCCATCTGGACGTACTCAACGTCTACGCCAAGTTCCTCAGCGATGATTGCCATAACGTCAACTTCGATACCGACGATCTGGTCGCCGTCGAGGGACTCAAAGGGAGGGAAGTCGGGGCTGGTAGCGACGGTGATGACGCCGGCCTTCTGGACAGCTTCGATGCTGTTGCCCTTGCCGCAGCCTGCGAAGCAGGAAAGTGCAAGTACCAGTGCCAGAACGAGGGTCATAAGTTTGGTTGCCTTCTTCATAGTTTCAAACTCCTTCAAAATATAACTTTACACCTTGCGGTGCAATGTTCAAAAGTTAATCTGCGATCGAGCGGATGTACTCGATCTGGGAAAGTACGGATGCCTTACCCGTACCGCCTGCGCTATTGCGCTTATCAACACAGGTCTCAAGGCTGATCTCCTCATAGAGGTCTTCATCAAACAGTTCGCTGATGGCCTTGTATTCATCCATGGACACGGTCTCAAGTACCTTGCCCTCTCGGATGCACTTTGCAACCAGCTGACCGACGATCTTATAGGCTGCGCGGAAGGGCATGCCCTTCTTTACAAGATAGTCTGCAACGTCGGTTGCGTTGATAAAACCTTCCTGGGCTGCGCGGTACATGTTGTCGCGCTTGACACGCATGGTGGCAAGCATGGGGACAAACACATCCAGACAGATATTGACGGTGTCAAATGCATCGAAGATCATTTCCTTATCTTCCTGCATGTCCTTGTTGTAGGCAAGAGGCAGACCCTTGAGCATGGTCAAAGTGGCCACAAGGTCGCCGTAGACACGGCCGGTCTTGCCGCGGACAAGTTCCGCCATATCGGAATTCTTCTTCTGGGGCATGATGGAAGAGCCTGTGGTATAGGCGTCATCCAGTTCCACAAACTGGAATTCCCAGCTGGACCAAAGGATGATCTCTTCGCTGAAGCGGGAAAGATGCATCATTACGGTGGACAGCGCCGAAAGAAGTTCAATGCAGAAATCACGATCGGATACGGAGTCGATAGAGTTCTTCGTTGCACCGTAGAAACCAAGCGCCTTTGCCGTCATTTCACGATCGGTAGGATACGTGGTACCTGCAAGTGCGCATGCGCCAAGGGGCGAATAGTTCATGCGGCGGACAGCATCCTCGATACGGGTGATGTCACGCTCGAACATCATGGCATATGCAAGCAGATGGTGTGCAAAGCGGATGGGCTGTGCGCGCTGCAGATGGGTATAACCGGGAACGATGGTCTCCACATTATCCGCTGCCTGATCGGCGATCACGCTAAGGAGCTTCTTTAATTTTGCGATAATATCTGCGCTTTGATCTTTCAGGTACAGCCGCACATCCACTGCCACCTGATCGTTTCGGCTTCGTGCGGTGTGCAGGCGCTTGCCCACATCACCGATGCGCTCGGTCAAAACCTGTTCCACAAACATGTGGATGTCTTCTGCTTCCATATCAATTGCAAGTGCGCCCGAATCGATATCATTTAAGATCCCTTCCAGCGCCTCGATGATCTGGTCTGCATCAGATTCGCTGATAATACCGCAGGCGGCAAGCATTGCTGCGTGCTTCATGGAGCCTGTGATATCCTGTTTATACATGCGGGAGTCCACCGAGATGGAGGAATTGAAATCATCCGCAATCTTGTCGGTGGCCGTCATGGAACGACCTGCCCACATTTTCTGCATAGCTTACTCACTTTCCCGTATGGGCCGTGCAAGACCTTCCCTGCACAGCCCATACAGATTGAATTACTTAGTTGTTCTTGTTCTTTTCGTTTACAACAGCCTGCACCTTGATGGGAAGACCGAACAGGGTGATGAAGCCTGCTGCATCAGCCTGGTTGTAAACTTCGTCCTCGTCGAAGGTTGCGATCTCAGGATCGTAGAGAGAATAGCTGCTCCATACGCCTGCGTTGATCATGTTGCCCTTGTACAGCTTCAGGCGAACCTTACCGGTAACGTTCTCCATGAGAACATCAACGAAAGCGGAAAGAGCCTTGCGAAGAGGCGTGTACCACTGGCCGTTGTAAACCAGCTCTGCAAAGCAGACGGACAGTTCCTGCTTCTTATGCATTGCGTACTTGTCAAGGGTGATGGTTTCAAGAACGCTCAGTGCCTTGTAGAGGATCGCACCGCCGGGAGTCTCGTAGACGCCGCGGCACTTGATGCCGACCAGACGGTTCTCAACGATGTCAAGAAGACCGATGCCGTTTGCGCCGCCGATCTTGTTGAGGTTGAGGATAATGTCCTTAGCAGACATTGCAACGCCGTCCAGTGCAACCGGAACGCCCTTTACGAAGTCAAGTTCGATATAGGTGGGTTCGTCAGGAGCCTGCATGGGAGATACGCTCATCTCCAGGAAGCCTTCCTTCTCGTACTGGGGCTCGTTGCCGGGATCTTCCAGGTCAAGACCTTCGTGGCTAAGATGCCACAGGTTCTT
>JAGBGW010000212.1 GCA_017935825.1 Clostridia bacterium | reverse complement strand
CTTCCGTCAAATCCGCCCCCAGCACCACGCATGCATCCCCTGCGTTTGCAGCAAATGCAATGGGACAGGCACATACCACCAGCACCATTGTCATAATCAAAGCGATCCATTTTTTCATAAACCGCCCTCCTTTCACTTTTACATACCTATTATACCACAGTCAATTGTAACGAATGTGAAGAGCGTATCAACTGTTTCTTGAGATTTGGTTAAGGATGCGGATGAAGGGACTTGAACCCCCATGAGGCAAGAGGACTTGAACCTCTAACACTGGCGAAGGAACTTGAAGCCATCACCCCACTTTTATTCTTTAAGTAAAGATGCTAGAATAAAACCAACATTTCAACACGGAGGCATGGAATAATGGTTTCCACTGAAAAGATTCAGTATCTGAAAGAACGGGCAAAGGAGCTTCGCAAAGTTGCTTTGACCATGATTTACGAGGCGCAGTCGGGTCATCCGGGCGGCGCATTTTCCTGAGCGGACATCGTGGCGGCGCTGTATTTTGACCACATGAACATCGACCCTGCGAACCCCAAGTGGGAAAAGCGCGATCGTTTGATTCTCTCCAAGGGTCACGTGTGTCCCATTCAGTACGCGGCCCTGGGCATTCTGGGCTACTTTGAGGAAGAGCACCTGCACACCCTTCGCAAAGAGGGCAGCATCCTGCAGGGTCATCCCGACATGAAAAAGTGCCCCGGCATTGAAATTTCCACCGGCTCCTTGGGTCAGGGACTTTCTGTCGGCGTTGGCATGGCGCTTGCCGCCAAGCACGACGGCACGGGCAGCCGTGTGTATGTGATCGTCGGCGACGGCGAACTGGACGAAGGGCAGATTTGGGAAGCACTGATGACGGCAGGCAAGTACAAGCTTGATAACCTGATCGTGATTCTGGATAACAATGGTCTGCAGGTGGACGGCACCCAGGAGGAGATCATGCCCCACGGCGATATTACCGCCAAGATGCAGGCATTCGGCTTCGACGTGGTGGATATCGACGGTCATAATATGGAAGAAATTGTCGAGGCTCTGGATCAGTTTGATGCACGCAAGGATGGCAGAGTGAAGTTCCTGCACGCACATACCGTCAAGGGCAAAGGTGTATCGTTTATGGAAAACGTGGTCATCTGGCACGGTCAGGCACCTAACGATGCGCAGTATACACAGGCCATGGCAGAACTGGAGGCAGCAAAATGACGATGAAAAAAGCAACCCGTGACGGCTTCGGCGAGGTCGTAGCCCAGCTTGGTCTTGAAAACGATAAGATCTATCTGATCGACGCGGACATCGGAAAATCCTGCAAGACCGATGCATTCAAAGCACAGTGTGCCGATCGCCATATTAACGTTGGCATCGCAGAACAGAACGCTGCAGGTGTGGCGGCAGGTCTTGCCACCTGTGACAAGATCCCCTTTGTGGTAACGTACGCGGCATTTGGCTCCATGCGCATGTGTGAGCAGATCCGTCAGATGATCTGCTATCCCAATCTGAATGTGAAAATTGCATGCTCCCACGGTGGTGTGACACCTGCCAACGACGGCGCAACCCACCAGTGCATCGAAGATTACGGCATCATGTGCACGCTGCCCAACATGACGGTGGTCATGCCTGCGGACTACTACGCCGCGAAGGCTTTGGTGAAAGCTTCCGCTGAGAAATACGGCCCTGTATACCTGCGCTTTACCCGTGACGCGGTGCCTTGCATTTATAATGAAGAAACGGAATTTGTCATTGGCAAGGCCATCGAACTTGCAAATGGTGAAGACGTGGCGATCATCGCCAACGGCGACACCGTCTGCATCGCCCTTGAAGCCGCAAAGATGCTGGAGCAGCAGGGCATCCACGCAACCGTCCTTGATATGCACACGGTAAAACCCCTGGACGTCGATGCAGTGAAAACCTGCATCGAGCGCTGCGGCAAGATCATCACCGTAGAGGATCACAACATCATCAACGGTCTTGGCTATGCAGTCTCCGCCGTGGTAGCACAGGAAGGCAAAGGTATTGTCCGCATCCTGGGCATTCAGGATCAGTTCGGCATGTCCGCCCCCTACGAACGCCTCCTTGCAATGAACGGCATCACCAAAGAAAACATCGTGGAAACGGCGATGGAACTTTGCAAGTAAAAACCAAACAGGCTCCCAATCGGGAGCCTGTTTTTATATGGCATCTGAGAGGCAGTTGGCATTCAAAAGGTCGGCGGTTAATTCGGTTTGGAAAGAATTTGCATTCGTTAAGTTGATATGGTACTATTCTTGTAACAGAAATCGGAACGGAATACTGATTGACACAAAATACAGGAGGGGTAGTATGCACCTGATCCATATTGACGAGAATGGTTTGCATCTTGTTTTTGAGAAGAAAGAAGATGGTACCTGCAAGCTACTGCATTTTTCGGCTTTGCCTTTTGATGAGAGCAAGATTCTGCGTGTGCACGACAAGGACGGCAATCTGCGCATCGAGACGGAACGCTACAATGTGCTTGAGATCATGATCTCGGGACAGAATCGTCCCGGTGAGCGCCATGGCAATAAATACATCGGTACGGGTCCCGGTTACCGCATGCAGCTGGTGGACTTTGTGGATACCAGAAACGACTCCGGGCGAAAGCTGGAAGTCAAAATGCACGACGACATCTGCGGCATTGACACCGTGACGCATTATCAGTTCTTCGATGGCATTCAGGCGGTGCGCTGCTGGACGGACGTGACCAACGTGGGCACGGAGCCGCAGGGACTTGAGTATGTTTCTTCCTTCGCATTGACGGGCATCGAGAAGGAAGGTCTGCTTTCCACCGATGACAAAATGCGCGTCTGGTACCCTCACAACGGTTGGCAGCGTGAAATGCAGTGGGAAAGCTACTCGTTCCCTCAACTTGGTATGGCAAAGTGTCAGCCCGACGAGGTGCAGCGTTCCTCCAAGGTCATCGGCGCTACCAACATCGGCAACTGGTCCTCCAAGGAATATCTGCCCATGGGTCTTTTGGAAAACCTCGAGACGGGCAGCAATCTGTTCTGGCAGATCGAACACAACGGCTCCTGGCATTGGGAGATCAGCGATCAGGCCGGCAGCTACTACATCCAGCTGGCAGGTCCCACCGAGACCGAATCCCATTGGTGGAAGAATCTGCAGCCGGGTGACACCTTCACCACCGTGCCCGTGTGCGTGGGCAGCACCATCGGCAAGTTTGACGATGCCATGGGAGAACTGACCCGCTATCGCCGCGCGATCCGCCGTAAAAATGACGACAATGAGAAACTCTGCGTCATCTTCAACGATTATATGAACTGTCTTTGGGCAGACCCCACGACGGCAAAGGAAATTCCGCTCATCGACGCCGCACACAAGGCAGGCTGCGAATACTTCTGCGTGGATGCAGGCTGGTATGCGGCAGGCTTTTGGTGGGACAACGTGGGGGAATGGCTGCCCAGCTATGAGCGATTCCCCAACGGTCTGGAAGAGGTCATGGATTACATCCGTTCCAAGGGCATGATCCCCGGCGTGTGGCTGGAAATCGAGGTCATGGGCATCTGCTGTCCCAAGGCGGCGCGCGTGCCCGACGATTGGTTCTTCGTGCGTCACGGCAAGAAGGTCCACGACAGAAGTCGTTGGCAGCTGGACTTCCGCAATCCCGAAGTCATCGCACACGCCAATGAGGTCATCGACCGCTTGGTTCGCGACTATCACGTAGGCTACATTAAGATGGACTACAACATCGAGCCCGGCATTGGCACGGAGCTTTATGCTGACAGCGTGGGCGAGGGTATGCTGGGTCATCAGCGTGCCTATCTGGCATGGATCGATTCCGTCTTTGAACGCTATCCCGATCTGATCATCGAAAACTGCTCTTCGGGCGGTCTTCGCATCGACTATGCGCTGCTTTCCCGTCACAGCATCCAGTCCACCAGTGATCAGGATGATTATCTTCGCTACGCCACCATCTCGGCAAATGCACCCACGGGCGTCACCCCTGAACAGAGCGCCATCTGGAGCTATCCCATGAAGGGCGGCGGCAGGGAAGAGGCAGTGTTCAATATGTGCAATGCGCTGTTGCAGCGCGTGCATCAGTCGGGACATCTGGCGGAAATCCCCGAGGACGACTTCAACCTTGTAAAAGAAGCGCTGGATTACTACAAGACCATCCGTCAGGATATCAAGGTATCCCTGCCCTTCTGGCCCCTTGGCACTTCGCGCTTTACGGATAACTGGATTAGCCTTGGCCTGAAGACAGAGCACAAAGCTTACGTCGTGGTATGGCGCCGCAATGCGCCCACGAGTCGCTGTGTACTGCCAGTGGAATTCTTAAAGGGCAATGAAAACGTCAAAGTGAACTGCGCCTACCCTGAAGACAGCGGCACCTCCTTTGAATGGAATCCGCAGACGGGCAACCTGACGGTAGACCTTCCTGCACCCATTTGTGCAAGAATTTTTGAACTGGAATACTGATGAACACGAAAAAACAGCCCTTCCAAACGGAAGGGCTGTTTGATTTCACTTATTCAGCAAATCTTCTTACGGAAGATATCTGCCGGATGCAAGGTACAGTGCGTACCAATCGTGGTGGGAGAGTTTGACGTTGGTGGCGGCGCAGGCATCCTTGACGTGTTCGGGGTTCATGGTGCCGATGATTGCCTGCATCTTTGCGGGGTGGCGCAGTACCCATGCGATTGCGATAGCTGCCTTGGAAACGCCCTCGCGCTCAGCAAGCTCACCCAGGACACGGTTCAGCTCGGGGAAGTCGGGGTTGTCCACGAAGGTGCCCTTGAAGAAGCCGACCTGCAGGGGAGACCAAGCCTGAATGGTGATATCCTTCAAACGGCAGTATTCCATGATGTTACCGTCACGGTTGATGGAAAAATCAGTGTCCATGTTGTTCATGTACAGCGGCTGGTCGATCAGCTGTGCCTGGTCAAGAGAAAGCTGCAGCTGGTTGAAGACCAGGGGCTGCTTTACATACTTCTTCAAAAGCTCGATCTGCAGGGGAACAAGGTTGCTCATACCAAAGTGACGAACCTTGCCTGCTGCTTCCAGCTCATCAAAAGCTGCTGCAACCTCTTCGGGCTCGAAGATGACGTCGGGGCGGTGCAGAAGCAGAACGTCCAGATAGTCGGTCTTCAGGCGGCGAAGGATGTCGTCGGCGGATTCCAGAATGTTTTCTTTAGTCCAGTCGAACTCACCGCGGAAGTTGCAGATGCCGCACTTGGACTGGAGGATGATGTCCTCACGCTTGATGCCGGTCAGGGGGAATGCGTTGCCGAACACGGTTTCTGCAAGACCATCGGGACCGTAGCAGGTAGCATGATCGTAGAAATTGATGCCTTCGTCGTAAGCAGTGCGGATGACCTTTGCAGCGGATTGTGCATCCAGGTCGGTCATGCGCATGCAGCCCTGCACGATAGCGGAAACATTCTGCGGTCCATTGACCACATTGAGCATTTTCATGTGAATACTCTCCTTTGCATTTGATAGCAATATGTTTCATCTGAAAATACAGATGCATTCGTTATCACAATTATAAAAGATACACATAGGGAAAACAAGCAGTACAAAAAAGTATACAGTTTTAATAGAAAAGCTCCTGCAGGATGAGAATCTTATGATGTCATATCTGTAATTTTAACGATGGTTTTCTTTTGACGTGCTGCCATTTGTGCAAACTGTGCTGCGCCACCTTGATTACGCGTGATATAGGTAACGACATAATCAGACTGTTTGAGCATCCATCGGTTGCGCCAGGAAATTGCAAAACGGGGATGGATTTCCTCGATTCCTTCGGGCAGTATGGTGTCGGTGTAATCGCGCGTATCAAATTCATCTCGTTTTGATGGTATCCGTTCTAAAACAACTGCATAATGAATGTGCGGATATACAGATACCAATTCTTTTAAAATAGAACGAACCATGCTGTCAAATGCACCTTGCTGACCAACATAAAACATGTCTACCATGTGATTCTCGATTAAATCAATCAACACTGTGCGCAGTTTGGATTTGATGGAAACGGGGCAATCACGATGACCAAAAAATGTGCATGTTGACATAAAAGCACCTCGCTTGTGGGATATATCGCAATTATAACGTGACCAAATGAAAATTGCGATATGTCCCACACGATTTGTCGCAGATTTGGGTAAACTCAAATCACGATATATCGCAGGAGGGGATGCCAATTGAATACAAAAGAAGCTGTAGCAAGACGCATTCTTGAACTGTGTGAAGAACGACACATGGCAGTTAATGCGCTGGCAACGGTGTCCGGTGTTTCTCCGTCAACAATTTACAGTATGCTGAATGAAAAAAGTAAAAATCCCGGTGTGGTTTCGTTGAAGAAACTTTGTGATGGACTGGAAATCAGCTTGCGGGAATTTTTCAACAGCGAGTTATTTGATAATCTGGAACAAGAGATTCAATAAAAAAGATGTGCATCAAATTGACGCACATCTTTTTTATTTTGTCGCATACAACGGATTTGCCTTGCGGACTTGATTTCCGAAATGGGATTGGAGCAGAGTGAATGCTTGCTCCACATCATCGGGAATATCCACATGGGCGATGAAGTTCTGACCCTTGGGACCGTAGCCCGATGCGTCATCACGAAGACGGGGGATTTCACCCATCAAGAGGTTGACATAACGGTCGATATTCCACATGCCGTCGATGGGGGAGGCATAACATAGTTCGTCGTTTTGCACCACCACTTCTGCGTGATAGGTGGCAAAGTTAATGATGGTGGTGTCGGGAGCATGCTTTTGAAGACCTGCTTGCATGCGGTACTGCATGGTGGCATCCTGCATGAGAATGATGCTGTCTCGCGCAAAACCTTTTTCATCCAACAGAGCAAGCAGATTGGTGATATTGTTGCCGCAGTTGGTGGAGACACATTCAAGTGCATCCGCCTGCAGGTTGTATTTCTCTTTTAAATAAGCAGCAAAGACCCTTGCCTCAGGCAGACCATCCGTTTTGATATGGGGATATTTTGCATGGACGATATCGCGCAGGGTCTGTGTGGTATGTCCTTCACCACCTACGATCAGGTAGTGTTTAGCAACACCTTCCTGCATGGCCTGTGCCAGTACATCGCCACCGCAAAGGATACTGCCGCCAAACAGCACCAAAACGTCAGCCTGCAAGAAGCAGAAGTTCTTTTCTAATTCTTCTTTATTCAAAAGCGGGACGTCCCGCTTGCCGCAGAAACGTCCCAGAATATTGATGCATTGTGCGATCTGTTCCAAAGCTTATTCCTCATCCTCGGGAAGGGACTGGATGTATTCGTGCATGGCTTCTGCAACGATCTTGCTGTGTGCAACGGCCTCGACCACAGTACGGGCGCCGTTGACCACGTCGCCGGAAGCAAAGATGCCGGGACGGGTGGTGTGACCGTGATCGTCTGCCACAAGAAGACCGCGACCATTTACATCAAGACCTGTGGTGGAACGCACGATGACGTTCTGCGGACCCTGCGAGATGGAGATGATGACACTGTTTGCCTCGTGCAGTTCATCCGTGCCTTCG
>JAGBGW010000211.1 GCA_017935825.1 Clostridia bacterium | reverse complement strand
CCTATATTCTGTCCCATAATAATCGGTACAGCTGCACCAAAGGTAACCTGACCTGTGGAAGACAGTGCCTGCAAAATACCAACCGATGCAGATGATGACTGAATAATTGCAGTAAGAACTGCACCTGCAACAACACCGAGGATGAGCGAGATAAAGATCTTCGCCGTGAGGGACAGCTTTTTACGAGTTTTTTCCATAAAAAATGATTCCTTTCTTAGGAGTCGTGTTAATATTGTGTTAATTTTACCCTATTTTATCGAAAAAGAAAATACCATGCCACAAAAAATCTTTTTTATGATAAAAGGTTGGCGTAATCGAACAAAAAACGTGTGTTGAGACAATATTTTGTGTGATACAATACGATTAAAGAAATTTCCTGATAAAAGGAGAACGGATATGAAACATCAGAATATGACCATGTACCATGAGCCCAGAAGAGTCACCGACCGCGTCATGCTCTGTGACATGCTGGACCTTACCTGCTGCTGTACCCTTGCGCTGCATGATGAACCCTGGCCATACATCGTGCCCATGAATTTTGGCTATGAGTGGGAAGAGGGCAGTGATACGCCCACCTTCTATCTTCATATGGCCACTTGTGGACACAGACTGTCCCTGATTGAAAAAGACCCCCATGTTGCCCTGAACGTCAGCGTTTTCTATGACCGCCACGGCAAAAAGGCGTATCGCAACGAAAACCACGACTATCGAAGCGTCAATGCATTCGGTGTAATCTCCGAGATCACCGATGAGGACGAAGCCATCCATGCACTTGGCAGGATCTGCGTGCAAAGCGGCAGACCCAATATCGTGCGCATTCCCTCGGGTGAGCGCGTGCGCATGCGCCTGTTCAAAATCAACGTGGAGGAGATCACGGGCAAGGCACAGTATCCCATCTCCATCAGAGAAGAAGTCCTCATGCCGCAGGATGTGTAAATTTTAGGATACTCAAGACACCTGTTGTATGTTATAATCGATTCATAGGTTTTCGGACAACACAATATTCTTTGAAACTATGATGTTGAACATCATAAAATAAAGGACGACTATTTTTAGGAGGACGTATATATGGAATCCAGACGAGAATTTATCCAGAAAGTGTTCCGCAACGAACCTGTGGATCGCGTACCCGTGGGCTTTTGGTTCCACTTTCTGACCGACGATCAGTTGAACTACGCAGGTCTGACCCATCCCGATTTGATGGAAAAGAGCTATCAGGGTCATAAGGACTACATCGAAAAATTTGATCCTGACTTTGTCAAGATCATGACCGACGGTCTGTTCTGCCGCCCTGCAAACTCCCTGCCTGCAGTGTTCACTGCGAAGGACCTGTACGACATCAAGCCCCTGCCGCACGATCATATCTTCTTCAAAGAGAGCCTGAAGCTGGCAAAGACCGTCCGCGGCTATGCAGGCGACGACCGCATGGTGTTCTATAACATCTTCTCTCCCTTGTTCAACCTTGCCCGTTACCTCAACGATACCACCGAGCTTTACACCGTCTATGACCTGCTCCAGCAGGATCCCGAGGCTGTCAAATATGCTCTGGAAGTCATCGGCGACGACATGGCATACCTTGCAGAACTGGTGATGACCGAAGGCACCTGCGACGGCATCTACTTCTCCGTCAACAATTGCCAGCGCGTCATTCCCCTTGTGCAGTATGAAAAGTATGTGGAGCATTCCGAGGTCAAGGTGCTTGATGCTGCCAACAAGCTGGGTCAGTACAACATCCTGCACATCTGCGGCTACCACGGCGCACAGAACTACCTGCATGCCTACAAGGATTATCCTGCACAGGTCATCAACTGGGCAGTGCATGTTGAGGGCGTTTCCCTTGTGGAAGGCAAGAAGATGTTCGGCGGCAAGCCCATCATCGGCGGCTTTGACCAGATGCCCGGCGGCCTGATCAACGTGGGCAACAAGGAAGACATCCAGGCATTCACCGCACAGATGCTGGAAGAAACCGGCAACGTGGGTATCGTGGTCGGCGCAGACTGCACCGTTCCTGCAGACACCCCCTTGGAGCATCTTGAATGGGTCCGCGAAAAGGTCAATGAATTGACCGCGAAGTAAATCGAAATTTTGAAAGGCACAGTGGATGATCCGCTGTGCCTTTTGTGTTAACCTCACATAACTCGAACTAATTCGGTTTTATTCGGGCGGATTTGCGCCCATGCTTCGTTCTTGTCCTTGCCAATCCGCTCAGGATTGCCTGCGGACAACGCCTCGCCTTGACTCAAATCTGCTCCGAAAAAACTGCGAAGCACATTTGGATGAGGAATGTTCGAGAGATTTTGGTTGAAGAGGATTCGCCTTAACTGGACGTTAGGGTGAAACCGATGAGACCAAAAGATCCGGACAGAACCATCCAAATGCGGATCAGTTCGAGTCATGTGAGGTTAT
>JAGBGW010000210.1 GCA_017935825.1 Clostridia bacterium | reverse complement strand
GGCCCGGGGAGACCTTGAGTGCCATCGCCCGCAGCGAGGATGTGCCCCTGCTGACACTGTATCAAAATAACATCTTCTTAAGGGGACGCAGCGACATTGAAGCGGGGGAGGGCATGGCATTTGCAAGACTTTGTGTCAATTCTATATCCTCATTGGAGGGGGAAACGTTGTCAGCAGGGTGATTGTGCGCTATAATCACAGCATGTGCGCGATGATTGATGGCAAAGGAAACCACGTGCTGTACATGCACCATGACGCTTGTTGCAGTGCCTGAGGAAAGAATCTTGGATGCAATGATCTTGCCTTGTGCATCAAGGCAGATGCAAAGGATCTTTTCAACCTCGTACCCTACAAGATATGCAGCGGCATATTCGCACATTTGTGAAGTGTTGGTGATGACGGTGCCCTGGGGTGTTTCCGAATAGGCACGTCTTGTCATGGCGCAGATGGAGCAAATCATAAATGCTGCCGAGGGTGTCATACCTTCTACCTGAAGCAAAGCTTCTTCCGAAGCACACAAAACGCCGCGCAGTGAGCCGAACGCTGCAATCAGCCGATGGGCAAGCGCGTTTGTGTCTTTGCGCGGAATGGCGGAAAATAAAACCATTTCCAATAGCTCGTGGGATGCAAACTGCTCCTCGCCACCGTTTCTGAAACGGTCGCGCATGCGGTCCCTGTGTCCTGTATGCATGGTGTTCCTCCAAAATGGATCATCACAGTGAGTGTATTATACCGCAATGCAGCAACAGGTTCAAGTTGTGCAGGCAGGTGTAACTGTTTTCCCGAAAAGAGAAAAATGATTTTTATACTATATCGTAAGGAGTAATCAAAATGCAGCTTAACGAACAACTCAACCGCTATATCGATGCGCATATCGATGAACTTTTTGAAATTGTAGCACGTCTTTGCAAACATCCTTCCGTTTCCACCGATGCCTGCGGCGAAAACGCACCTTACGGTCAGGCTTGCCGCGATGTGCTGGATGAGGCACTTGCAATCTGCAAAGAGTACGGCTTTAAGATCCATGATGATGCAGGTTATGCAGGTCATGGCGAAATCGCAGAGGGCGAAGAGCTTATCGGCATCATGGCACATCTGGACGTTGTTCCTGCAGGTGAGGGCTGGGCAAGCGAACCCTACAGCCTTGATATTCGCGACGGCAAAGCCTACGGCCGCGGCACCATCGACAACAAAGGTCCTGCAGCAGCTGCAATTTTTGCAATGCATGCGCTGCTTGAATGCGGTGTGCCCCTCAAACGCCGTGTCCGCGTGATCATGGGCTGCAATGAAGAAAATGGCATGGACGACCTGGTCCATTACTTTGCAAATAACGAAATGCCCCTTTGGGGCTTCACCCCCGATGCAAACTATCCCGTCATCAACTGCGAAAAGCACATCTTCCAGGCTGTGTTTGAAAAGCAGGTCGAGGACATGGGCAAGGTAAAGAAAATCGCATGCGGCGAGCGTTTCAACGTGGTACCTGAAAAGGCAGAGATCATCCTTGCAGAAGCATTGAGTGAAGAAGAAAAGGCAGCAGCTGCAGCTTATGCCGCAGCAAATGAAGTCAAGATCGACGTTGCAGATGACAAGATCACCGTATTTGGTGTGGCAGCACATGCAAGCCATCCCAACCTTGGTGTCAATGCAGCAGGTCATGCCCTTCGTCTGATCGAGGCCTGTGCACTTTGTGCAGGTGACGGCAGGCAAGCCGTTGCCTACCTTGCAAAGCATGTGGGTCTTGAAACAGACGGCGCATCCCTTGGCATGGCATGCGAAGATGAACAAAGCGGTAAACTTACCTGCAACCTTGGCGTGCTCAATGTGGAAAACGGCAAGTTCTTCGTGGGATTTGATATGCGCTGCCCCGTGCAGGTCGCACCCCAGCTTCTCAAAGATAATATGAAGGCAGCGGCACAGCGCGGCGGCTTTGCCATGATCATCCGTCACTTTGAAGACGGTATCTATGTGGACGAAAAGGCAGAGCTCATCGGCGTACTGCTTGAAACCTACGAGGCTCAGACCGGCCGCAAGGGCGAGACCATCGCCATCGGCGGCGGCACCTATGCCCGCCAGATGCCCAACCGTGCAGTGGCATTTGGTCCCTGCTTCCCCGAGAAGGTGGATATGTGCCACCAGCGCGATGAATACATCGAGGTGGAAGATCTGATCATCCTGTGCAAGATTTGTGCACAGGCATTGGCAAGACTTGCGGGTTAAATTTTACATTTTGCCTGTAATATGGTATGATGCATACCATACGGGTCATATGACCTAAGATGGAGGTTAATCGACAATGAAGACGATTTTGCGTCTGTTGTTTTTCTGGATCAAAGTGCTTTCCGTTGTGCTGATTATTGTGGCAGTGGCGGGATGTTCCTTCTTTGTGGCAATGGATATCACCAATTTGATGATCCTGGTCAAAGATGGCATGACCATGCGGGCAAACGTAACGTTTGCACCTGAAGATTACGATGCGGATGAACTGACCAAGTTCTTCACGGCAGAGTATCTTGCGGTGGACGATCTTTTGAACGATACGACGTACAACCAGTATGAGATCGACGACTACGATTACGATACGTCTGTAG
>JAGBGW010000209.1 GCA_017935825.1 Clostridia bacterium | reverse complement strand
GGAAGCGTCCTGCGCATCGTGCACCACAATTTTCTCGCTCTCAAAAATCTCGTCACCCAGTTTGGCACGAAGTTCTGCATCGGTGGTGGCGCGGTGGAAACCCGTTGCCACAAGAAGGGTGATGTCGATATCGGGATTCCCCTGACGCAATTCCGCCAGCATGGAAGGCAAAATCACTTTGCTTGGCACGGGACGGGTGTGGTCGGAAATGATGAGAACGCAATTGTTCTTCCCCACCGCCAGCTCGCTGAGCTTCTTGCCGCCAAAGGGCTTTGCCATGGCGTTTTTCACCAGCTGTTCCTGAGAAACTTCCGCTTTCAATTCGTCAATATTGGAGGTAACGATGGCGCCCTCGTGCCCCTTGGGGAGCACGAAGGAAAGCGCCGTTTTACCATAAGGAATCTTCGTCTGCATCTTAACCCTCCGATTCTTTTTCAAGTGCGATGACCTTGTCGGGATTGAGGATACCGTTGGGGTCAAAGACGCGCTTGATGCCGCGCATAAGCTCGGTCTGGATGCCGCCCACGCTCTCGTACAGATAGCCGCGCTTGACGTAGCCGATGCCGTGTTCGCCCGAAACGAAGCCGCCCAGCGCATGTGCACGGGTGTAGAGCAGGTCAAATGCCTTTTCAAGGCGCTGTTTCCAGACTTCGTCGTTCAAGCCATCGCGGCAAAGGTAGATATGCAGGTTGCCGTCGCCAGCGTGACCGAAGCTGGGGATGCGAAGTTCCACTTCACGCTCCACTTCGTGGGTGTACTCGATGAATTCCGCCACATGGCTTCTGGGCACGACCACGTCGCACTCGTCCATGAAGTCGGTGGAAGCCTTGATGGCCTCAAGGAATGCGGAGCGAGCCGCCCAGACGGGATCCTTGCGCTCGTCGGTGTCCATGATCAGCACGTCGATGGCGCCAAGTTCAAGGCAAAGCTCCGCGATCTGCTCATAAGCTGCTTCCACACCCTGCTTGGTCTCGCCGTCGAAGGTGAGAAGGATGTACGCTTCGCTCTTGGAATCGGGGAATTTCTTGCCCAAAAACTCTTCCGCATTCAAAATAACGTCACGCTGCATGAATTCAATTGCCGTGGGTGCTGCGCCGCTGCGCACGATGTGCGGCACTGCGCCGATACCTTCCGCGATGGACGGGAAGGGTACCAGAAGGCTGATGGAATGGGCAGGCTTGGGAACCAGCTTCATGGTGGCTTCGGTGACCACGCAAAGGGTACCTTCGGAGCCCACCACCAAGTCTTTCAAAGAATAACCCGAGGAGTTCTTTACGACCTTGCCGCCGAATTCCTGAATCTCGCCCGTGGGCAGGACCACTTTCAGCGCACGCACATAGTCACGGGTGACGCCGTATTTGACCGCGCGCATACCGCCTGCGTTGGTGTTGATGTTGCCGCCGATGGTAGCGGACTTTTCGCCCGGATCGGGGGGATACATAAAGCCGTTGTCAAGGGCAAACTGTGCAAGTTCCATCAGCAGCACGCCGCACTGCACGCGCACCGTCAGGTTGTCCGCATCCAGTTCCAGAATCTTATTCATACCCG
Organism: Clostridia bacterium; assembly: GCA_017935825.1. Taxonomy (GTDB): domain Bacteria; phylum Bacillota; class Clostridia; order Christensenellales; family Maliibacteriaceae; genus RGIG9107. The sequence continues at coordinate 5,059 of JAGBGW010000209.1, read as the reverse complement.
TCATGTCCATGACGATGCCGCCATGTACGGGTACTGCACTGCCCACAAGACCGGAGCCCGAACCGCGCGCCAGCACGGGGATCAGGTGTGCATTTGCATACTTCATCACCTCTGCCACTTCTTCCGTGGTCAGGGGCTTTACCACGCAATCGGGCACGCGGGTGATATCGCCCAGCTCATCGTGACCGTAGTCGTGGGAAACTTCATCGCCGAAGAGCACTCGCTCAGGTGCGATTACCGATGCAAGATATTTTGCATCTTCAATGGTCATCGTATTGTATTTCATGCCTGTGCCTCCATAATTTTCTGTGCAAGAAGCGGAACGACTTCATACAGGTCCGCGTTGATTGCAACATGTGCCACGTCAAAGATAGATGCTGCAGGGTCGGTGTTGACCGCCACGATCAAGTCGCTTGACTTCATACCTGCTGCAAACTGTACCGCGCCCGATACGCCGAAGGTGATGATCAGCTTGGGCTTGACGGTACGACCCGAAAGACCGATCTGACAATGGGCAGGCATCCAGCCTGCTTCCACCAGGGGACGGGTGCATGCAAGCTGACCGCCCAGCAGGTCCGCAAGCTTACGAAGTTCTTCCAGATCTTCCTGCTTTTTCACACCGCGACCTGCAACGACGAGTACGTCGGCATCCGCGATGGACTGCAACTTTTCTTTCTTGACGACGGAATTGACTACGCTGCCTTCGGGCAGTTCAGGCACTGCCATTTCCACAAGCTCACCCATTGCCGCATCCGTTCTTTCCTGAGCGGAGAAGACCTTCTCGCGCACGGTGCAGAACTGGGGACGGGTCTTGGGAGTGACGATGCGTGCCATGATATTGCCGCCGAATGCAGGACGGATCTGTACCAAATCGGTGTTGTCCTTCATTTCAAGCATTGTGCAGTCGGCGGTCATGCCGGTGCGAAGACGTGCCGCAATTCTCGGTCCCAAAGAGCGGCCGATGTTGGTGGCACCCACCAGCATGGCGCAGGGCTTTTTCTTTTCAATAAAGTCTTCCAGAACGCGGGCGTAAGGAAGTACGGAGAAATCTTTCAGCGCGGCATCGGTGTAGGTATAGACCACGTCTGCGCCATAGTGCAAAAGTTCTTCTGCCCCCTCTGCGCTATCACCGATCCACACTGCGCACACGCGGTGACCGATCTGCTTCGTCAAATCCTTTGCCTTGGCAAGCAGTTCCAGCACAACGGGATGCACCTGTGCACCGTCGTGTTCTGCAAAGACGATCACGTCGCGCCAAAGGGACTTGTCAATGGCAGGTGCGGTCTCGTCTTCCACAAATTCAATGCAGCCTGCAGGGCCTTTTTTCACGCAGAGCTTGCAGGTCTTGCATGCGCTTGTAATATTGAGCTTTCCATCCTCTTCCACGATGGCGCCGAAGGGACAGATTTTGATCAGCGCCTGTTTTTCTTCTGCACCGATCTTTTCATGATTGATCTTCAAATATGCCATGATCCTATCCCCCTTTTCTTAAATCAGACGGCGGTCGGCAAGAAGTGCCACCAGCTGGTCTGCACACTCAGCCGCCGTGCCGGAAAGCTTCATGCGGTCGTCATTTTTCTCAGGCGGGAAGATTTTTTCCACGCTTGTGGGAGAGCCGGACAGACCATAGTGGGTCGCATCCTGATCTGCAAAATCATCCAGCGTACAGATGCGCACGCGGGCAGGGTCCACCTGCTTCTTTTTCTTATAGGAAGGAAGACGCGGCACGTTTGCATCCTTTTCCACGGTCAGAAGACAGGGGAATTCCATGGTCTGATTGTAAACCTCCTGTTCAAAGTTTACAATCACATCCAATCCTGCATCGGTGACGCGCTCGATGCGAATGACGTTGGTGGCATGGTCAATGCCAAGGAATTCAGCCATTTCCGCGCCCACCTGTGCGGTATCGCCGTCGGTGGTCTGCTTGCCGCAAAGGATCAGGTCATAGTCCCCCATGGCGGTTGCGCCCTGGCTCAAAGTGTAGCTGGTTGCAACCACGTCAGCACCTGCAAAACGGCGGTCGGTCAGCAGCATGCCGTCATCTGCGCCCATGTACATGGCTTCCAGCAGCACATCCTTTGCCTGCGGCGGACCCATGGTCAGCACATCCACCTTGCCGCCGAAGCAATCGCGCAGCTGCAGCGCCATCTCCAGCGCAAACAGGTCGTAGGGGTTCATTTTTACGTCAGCACCGTCGCGAATCAGCACGCCTGTGACGGGGTCAACACGCACGTTGCTGGACGCGGGCACCTGTTTGATACACACCAAAATGTTCAAAACCATTTCCTCCTATATGTATATCCGATCAGTATTTCTTTTTATCCAACGCATGCTCGATGCGTCTGAAGCCTTCAACAGAATCCTCGCTGCGGATGGCGATGATGGTATAAATGGCGTCGATGATGGCCATCTGCACGATGCGCGAGGAAAGGGACACGATGCGGTACAGCGTTTCCTTGGATGCGGTGTAAAGACAGATATCCGCGATTTTGGAAAGGGGCGACCGCCCGATGTTGGTCAGTGAAATCACCTTTGCACCGCGCATGGAGGCAAGCTTTGCCGCATCTACAACATCACGGGAAGAGCCCGAATGGCTGATGGCAAAGACCACATCACCCTCCCCCATGCCTGCTGCTGCAATGGTCATCAGGTGGGAGTCAGTGTAGCATGTCGCAAGGATACCAAGGCGCATGAGCTTATGCTGCAGGTCAATGGCAATGGCGTGGGAGTTGCCAAGTGCGATGATCGCCACGCGCTTTGCCGCCATGAGCGCTTCCGCCGCATCCTCGATCGTCTCGGGGCGCAGTGTCTCATGGGTGTACTGCAGTGCGTTCAAGGTGCTGTTAAAAACCTTGGCGGTGATGGCACGGGCATCGTCATCGGCAGTGATCTCCTCATGAATGCTCTGCAGGGGCGTGACGATATCCTGCGCAAGGGTCACCTTCAAATCCTGATAGCCGCTCATGCCAAGTTTTCTGCAAGCACGAACAACCGTGGCATCGCTGACCCCGCTTGCATCTGCAAGGCCTGCCACGGATAGTGTGATGACTTTTTGCGGATTTTCCAGAATATAATCCACCAATTGCCGCTCTGCACGGCTCAAATTTTCGCGCATATCGCGCATCTTCATAAGCAACGCCGGCTGACGCTGCGAAAGTTGATCCATATACAATTCTCCAATCCTGTGGTTTCCGTACAATGTTCTGTATACATTATAACATATTGCGCCGATATATGAAATGTTTTTTCATGTTTGTGAATCAGTATTATTTCATTGAATGAGAAAACGATGCAAAATTGCATGTTTACGGAACAAGGGTTGGATGTTTCACCAAACCCTGTAGGGGCGATTCACGAATCGCTCGCGAACGTCAGAGCATCATCAGACGTTTTCGGAACAGGCATGGCCTGTTCCCTACAGGCGTTGGATGTTTCACCAAACCCTGTAGGGGCGGCATTTATGCCGCCCTCAGACGTTTGGTTCCAACCATACGTTTGCGGACCGTGCAGGAGCACGGTCCCTACAAAGTTTGATCAAATGACTCTTGTCATCCCGAGCGAAGTCGAGGGATCTCTATCTTTCATAAAAGAAAGGGACCGCCGTTTGTGACGATCCCAGAGGATAAATCGATTTATTGTTTTTGTGCCAGCAGTTGTTTTGGCTTGTAGATGAAGCTTTGCACATTGGCAAGTATGATCGCAACAAGCGTGCCAAGCAGCATCATGGCGGCAGCGATGCCCACGGTGGTCAGGTCAAGGGTGATTTCCACATCATCGGGAGCAAAGTTGCGGTAGGCCTTGAAGGTGTCGCGCATGTACAGGTCGCCGCTCATGCCGCGCCCCGTGGTGTCGCCTGCAAGAAGCTCCGCCTGCGAGCTTTGCACCGTACCGATATCCATCAGCTTTTCTTCCATCACCTGTCCGATCCAGACCGCAGGCAGGATGGAAAGAAGTACCGCCACCAGCGTAAGCGCCACGCCTTCCGTCAGATGCTGCGCCAAAATGCTGCCGCGGGAGATGCCTGAACCAAGCAAAATACCTGCCTCGCGCCGTCTGGAACGACTCCAGAAAAGAAGCACCAGGATCAATAACATCAGCCCCGTGCCGATCAAAACATAAATGGCGATTTTGATCAGCTTGTTCATCCACGCAATGGGTGCGGTGGATGCGGCAAAGGCATTGTCGTTGGTGGTCCAGCGAAGCAGCTCGGTTTCGGGATGCTCTGCCTTGATTTGTGCGATCACATCGTCCAGAATATCCGCATCTTCAACGGAGAATGTCATCTGATCACCGCGCATTTCCTGATCGATGGGCATAATATTGTTCGGATCGCCGCCCAGTGCTTCATAAATCTTATCCGCCGCATTGCTGCTTGTGATGAACATATTCTGCGGCATGAAGCCTTCCGACAAACCATCCTCTTCTTCATCACCGCGCGCCGCGATCTTTACATCAAACAGACCCACGATCTGCAATGGGAAGGAGTAATAAAATTCACGCTGACCAAATGTTTCGGGCGAGCTTAAAAGTTCCAGTGCTTCCGGATCTTCCCAAAGCATCAGCTCACTTTGCATCAGGTAAGACGTACCGACTTGAATGGTATCTCCCACCTTCCAACCGTTCAACTCTGCCAGTTCCGTAGAAACCAGCACCGTATCCACATCGTCGGGTGCGATGTGCCGTCCCTCTACCAGCTCACAGCTGCCTGTTGTAAAGAAATTCTGCAATTCTGAATTCTCGTTTTCATAAGCATACACCATAGTGGCGTAGAACAAATACTCCCGATAATCAAAAATCTCAACCTCCCAAGGGGCAACTTCCTGTCGGTTGTAATAATACATATTCTGCCCTGCCACAGGAGTAAATGGCTGTGCGATTTCAAAAAAAGTCAGACCGCGCTGCTCCCAGTTGCCGCCTGTAACACCTTCTGTTGCCATGATATCATCGTACAGTTCCTGTGTCAGCCTCGGACCTAAATAGTAGTTTTCGATATCACCCGTGGCAAAGACCGACCAGTCGTACAGTTCCGCATTATAGCCGTCACGCTCGATGGTGAACG
>JAGBGW010000208.1 GCA_017935825.1 Clostridia bacterium | reverse complement strand
CACTACGGCAGCGTTGGAGGTACATCCAACCTAGTAGGGACGTCGCTGCTGCGACGTCCGAAAACTGTATCGCTTGGCAAGCACGGACACCTCGTATGATGCATCCCTACGGATTTTATCCAACGTTTCCCCCATTCACAATTCCAAACAAAAATAACAAAAACCGTATCGATTTACACCGATACGGTTCTTGTTATTGAATCAGTTCGCTGATTATTCAGCGTCTGCCTCGACTGCAACGACCTGCTTGCCATCATAGTAACCGCAGGATTTGCATACGCGGTGAGCAAGCTTCATCTTGTGGCACTGGGGGCACTCGACGATACCCGGAAGGGAAAGTACGAAGTTGCCAGCGCGACGAGTACGGCCACGGCGGCGAGACACCTTTTTCTTAGGAACAGCCATGTTTAAGTCCTCCTCATTAGTCCCGATCCATCAGCCCTGCTAACATGCCAAAGGGACCGGATTGATCATTTGCGCCGCAGTTGCAGCTGGCGCGATTTAAATTGACGCCGCATACCGGGCAAAGACCTTTGCAATCTTCGCTGCACAGGCTCGCCGTCGGCACCTGCAGCACGACATAATCCTCAACCATCTGCACAAGGTCGACCTGACCGTCCGCAAAAGTATAGTTCTCGGATTCGTCGCCATCCTTCTTGCCGGTGAACGTTTCCTTAAATTCAAGGTGGTAGGAACGCTTGTATTCATCTGCACAGCGATCGCAAAGACGCACAAGTGCGACCTCGATCTCGCCTTCCAGATAAATCTCCCCCTCCATTGCAACCAGTGTACCCGAAACTGCCGTGGCGCCTTCGGTTTCGAAGTTGCCGTACATGCATTCGATCACACCCAGTTCCAGTTTTTCACTGAACGGGTATTGCACACCTTCGTTTTTCAATGCAAGGGATACGTCGATACTCATTTGTTTCACCTCAAGGCTCAACGCGTTATATTATAGCAAAAACGCGCAAGAGTTGTCAATGCTTTTCTTACTTTGCAGTGGTCATTTCTACGGTGTCGCGTGCGATCATCAGCTCTTCATTGGTGGGCACGATCCAAACCTGGACCTTTGCGCCTTCGGGGCTGATGCAAACTTCTTCACCGCGAAGCTTGTTGGTAGCGGGATCGACTTCGATGCCCATGAATGCAAGACCCTGTACGGACTCATAACGGATCAGACCGTCGTTCTCACCGATACCGCCGGTGAATACAACTGCATCCACGCCGCCCATAGCGCCTGCGTATGCTGCGATGTACTTCATGACGCGATATGCGAAGATGTCACGGGCAAGCTTAGCGCGCTCGTTGCCCTGTTTGGATGCGTTCTCCAGGTCGCGCATGTCGCTGGAGATACCGGAAACTGCATCAAGACCGCTCTTCTTGTTCAAGATGTTCAGCATCTCGTCGATGGTGTAACCCTCTTTGTTCATGATCATCTGAAGCACTGCGGGATCAAGGTCGCCGCTTCTGGTACCCATCATCAGACCTTCCAGAGGGGTAAGACCCATGGAGGTGTCAACGACCTTGCCGCCGTCAACTGCTGCGATGGAGGAACCGTTGCCCAGGTGGCAGGTAACGATCTTGACTTCGGAAGGATCCTTGCCAAGAAGCTCTGCCATACGAAGAGATACGAAGCGGTGGCTGGTGCCGTGGAAGCCGTAGCGACGGATCTTCATTTCTTCATAATACTTGTAGTCGATACCGTAGATGTATGCCTTGGGGGGCATGGTCTGATGGAAACCGGTGTCGAATACTGCCACCTGCGGTACGCCGGGCATTGCCTGCATGCAAGCTTCGATACCCATCAGGTTTGCAGGGTTGTGAAGCGGGCCAAGGGGGAAGCATTCCTTGATGACCTCGATGACGTTTGCATCGATGACGGTGGGCATGGAGTACTTCTCACCTGCGTGCAGTACGCGGTGACCGACTGCACCGATCTCATCCATGGATGCGATCACGCCGCAGTTTGCATCGACGAGAGCTTCCAGAACCATGTCAATTGCCTCAACATGGGTGGGCATTGCCTTCTCGAATACGAACTTCTCGCCGCTTGCGGGTTTGTGGGTCAGCTTGGAACCGTCCATGCCGATACGCTCTGCAATACCCTTTGCAAGGACTGCCTCGTTTTCCATGTCAAACAGCTGATACTTCAAAGAGGAGCTGCCTGCGTTGATAACAAGAACTTTCATGATACCTAAGACTCCTTAAAATTGTGATGATTTATAATAGGCTTAACCTAATGTGATACAAAACGATTCGGTTTATTCGGGCGGATTTACGCCCATACTTCGTTCTTGCCCTTGCCAATCCGCTCAGGATTGGCTTCGGACAACGCCTCGTCTGTGAAAAAATCTGCTCCGAATAAACTGCGCAGCACATTTGGACGAGGGATGTTCGAGGGATTTTGGTTGCAGAATAGTCGCCTTAACTGGACGTTAGGGTGACTTTGATAAGGCCAAAAGACCCGGACAGAACCGTCCAAATGCGGATCGGTTCGTGTCACATCAGGTTATTTCTGAGCCTGAACTGCGGTGATAGCGGCAACGGATACGATATCCTCTACGCTGCAGCCGCGGGAAAGGTCGTTGACGGGCTTCTTGAGACCCTGAAGGATGGGGCCGTAAGCTTCTGCGCCGCCAAGACGCTGAACCAGCTTGTAACCGATGTTGCCTGCTTCAAGGCTGGGGAATACAAGTACGTTTGCGTGGCCTGCAACGGGGCTGCCGGGGCTCTTGAGCTGACCGACTGCTTCGACCAGTGCTGCGTCTGCCTGAAGTTCGCCGTCCACGTTAAGCTCGGGTGCAAGTTCGCGAACCTTAGCGGTTGCCTCTGCCACCTTGTCAACTGCCTCATGCTTTGCAGAGCCCTTGGTGGAGAAGGAAAGCATTGCCACACGGGGTTCCATACCGCAAAGTGCACGAGCGGATTCTGCGGAAGAGATTGCGATTGCAGCAAGCTGATCTGCGTTGGGTGCGATGTTGACTGCGCAGTCTGCGAAAACAAGCAGACCGTTGTCGCCGTACTGAGGGGTCTTGGTCTCCATCAGGAAGCAGCTGGATACGGTGGAGATGCCGGGCGCAGTCTTGATGATCTGAAGAGCGGGGCGAAGGGTGTCAGCGGTGGAGCAGATTGCGCCTGCCACCATACCGTCTGCATCACCAAGCTGAACCATCATGGTTGCATAGTACATGGTGTTGAGCATGGTAGCTGCAGCCTTTTCCTCGGTCATGCCCTTTGCCTTGCGAAGCTCATACAGAGTTGCTGCATATTCAGCGGTTTTCTCGCTGGTAGCGGGATCGATGAAGGTGACGCCCTCAAGCTTTGCTTCGGGTGCCAGTGCACGGATGTCTGCCTCTGCGCCAAGGATGATGCACTCTGCAATGCCCTCTGCCTGAACGCGGTCTACACCGCGGACGATGCGGGGCTCGTTGCCCTCAGGGAAAACAATGCGGGTCTTCTGCGTTTTTGCCTGTTCTTTAATGCGATCGATCAATGCCATATGTATTCGATCCCCTTTCAACTATTCCGATTATGCCTTTCATTTAAGCATCAATTCTATTATAATAAAGTTGAACAAATTTTGGAAGGGCAAAAACGTTGATTTATGGGCATTATCGGTATTATTTGCGAATATAATCCCCTGCACGGGGGACATTTTCGCCATATTGCATCGGCAAAGAAGGCAAGCGGCGCAGATACGCTTGTCTGCATCATGTCGGGCGCCTTTGTCCAAAGGGGCGAACCTGCCATTTTGGACGTGCACACCCGTGCAAGATGGGCGATCCAAGCAGGCGCCGATGCGGTGATCCTCCTTCCCACCATCTACTCCCTTTCCTCCGCCGATGACTTTGCCCGAGGCGGCGTGATGGCGATGAAGGAATCGGGGATTTTCTCCGCCTTCAGCTTCGGCAGCATGAACCCTGACGTCCATGCATTGGAAGCTTTGTCAAAGCACCTGTTACGGGAACCGGCAGAATTCTCCGTCGCGATGCAGGAAGCATTGAAAAGCGGTCTTGGCTACCCTGCCGCGCTGACGCGGGCGATGGAAATTTGCCCGCCCGAAGGGCTGGATGCGAAGACGGCATGCAATATCTTAAAGAGCGCCAACGACTCACTTGGTGTGCGGTATCTGCTGGAAAACGAGAGACTTTGTGCAAACCTTACCCCCTACGTCATCCGCCGCGATGCAGAGGACATCAGCGCATCCATCGTGCGGCAGGCAGTGCACGAAGGTGACTGCATCCCCTGCCTTGACGTGCCCCATTTTGTGGCGGAAGAACTGGTGGAAGGAAAAGCCTGCGACCCCAAATTCTACGACAATATCCTTGCGGCACACCTTCGCATGACGTCGAAAGAGCAGCTTTCGACCTGCCCCGACATGCCCCAAACACTTTGCGATGTGCTCTACGCCGCCGCAAGGAAATATGCCGATCTGCAGAGCATTATCCTTGCCGTCAGCGGCAAAAACTATACCCACGCCCGCATCCGCCGCGCCATCTGGCACAGCTATCTTGGCGTAACGGAGGAACTGCGAAACGAGGCAAAACAGCACTTCCCCTACCTTCGTGTGCTGGCAGTGAAAAACGGCAGACAGGATATCCTCTCCAAGCTGGCCAAAAACGCAGCCTGCCCCGTCCTCACCGACGGCAAGACCGACCACTTAAGCGACTTTGCAAAGTCCTGCGCCGCACTGGATGAAAAAGCCATGGACCTGCAGGCAATGACTCTCTCCGACCCCACCTGCGGCAGCTGGTATACCAAAAGGTTGTACATTGTTTGAAAACAATGTACAAATGAAGTTCGATCTTTCGATCGAATGAAGTTGCTGGCGCAGTGAAGCGCAGGCAAAGCCTGCATGAAGTGTTCCCTTACGGGAACGATTTGATATACTGAATAAACGTGAATAGACGATTGAATCTTCAATCGTCTGTTTGCATATTACAAACCATATTCATCTTGCGGCAGCGCCGCAAACTTCATGCTGCATCGCAGTACTTCATTTGCCCGCAGGGCAAACTTCATTTTTCCGCAGGAAAAACTTCATTGTAAGCGGATGCATATCCGCTCACTCAATTCGAACTTCCACACCTTCCACATCTACATAAACCACAATGTCGGAATCGGTGGGGTTTTGCACGGACACGCCACCGCAAAGCCATTCGCCCTACAAGGTTTGATCAATCTCTGTCGCCACCGTAGGGGCGGTTATTAACCGCCCGCCTGCATGGATGAAAAACAAACGTTTTCGGGCGATTCATGAATCGCCCCTACAGGGGTTTGAACAACGTTCCTGCCTCCAACACTTACGGCTTTTCGTTCTGCGTTCTGTCAAAAGGTTCGGTCAGCAGCACCGCGTACACCGTATTGATCTGCAAAGGGTCAGTCTCGGCGGCGCAGCCGTCGTAGTAGACGGTGATGATATCCCCCACCTGCAGGTCGGTCATGGAATCGGGATGCACGTCACGCAAGGACACCGTCGCCTGCACGGGGGTGGGATAGCCTGCCATGTCCTCGCTGGAAACAAGAACGGAATTTTCGTACACTTCCTCCACCACAGCGGTGAACGAAGGCTCATTTTTGATGATGGAATTCATGCTTTTATTGCAGCCTGCAAAGGAAAACACAAGCATAAGCGCAAGGGCAATCGCAATTGATTTTCTCATAAAACACCTCTTAATCCCGATATTCTTCAGGCACTGGGATGCCAAAGGTCTTGCACAAAAGCAGCACATCCTGCACATCTTTTTCGTCGTGCTCGTAGCCCAAATGAAACGCCACCTGATCACGCGCATTGATGCAGGAAACCTCCATCCCTCCAACGCTTCCCTTGCCCGAAAACACAGTCGAAGGAAACGCCATGCCGTCGTAGAGAATCGTCTTTTCGTCCTTTTTGCAGAATCGGTGCAGGTCGATCACCCGCCCTGCAGCATCCTGCCAGACGGTGTGATCTTCCGTGGTATATTCGGTGAGAAGTTCCGCAAAGCCAAGCGATTTGATTTCCTGCACAAAAGATGCATACTGCGCCCCTTCTGCAAACAAATCCACATCATTATGCTCGCGGGTCTGCCTGCCAAGCAGTGCATCCACACCCCAGCCGCCGTCAAGGTAAAGGGTAATGCCCATTTTGGAAGCAAGCTGCAAAAACTGCTGTACATCCTGCAACGTGACCATAAACACCTCTTACACAGGAAGATAACTGATCAGCACGCCGCCAAGCACAAGGCTCAGGGCGTTGGCAAGCAGCGTACAAAGCACGGTCTGCCACGCTTTTTTCTCTTTGACGATGATGCCAAGCGCCACAGATTCTGCCATGAAAATGAGAATTTCCATAAGCGCATAAACGATGAACCAGTACCCAAGTTCGGGACCTGTGATCATGGCGTTGAGCGCCGTTTGTGTCAAAAGGTTGCAGATGAAAAATGCGACCCACGTGCGGCGGTTCCGATAACCAAAAAGGAAGAACACCGCGCCTTCGATCAGAAGTGTCAGCACCACACGAAGGACAACAAGCATCGGCACACGCCAGGGGTTTTGGTCAAGGCGCAGTGTGCCGCGCTTTATATCAAGCTCCACCAGATTGTTGTAGCGGGAAAAACTCTCGTCGGGAAGTGCATATTCTGCCTCGCCGCCTTCCACCTGCACAAGCAGCGTTGCGCCTTCCACGCTCTTATCGCCGCTGATGCCTGCCTCGATCATGTCGTAGTAGTGGAACCGATAGTAGGTCACCCACGCTTTTTTCTGAGCGCGAAGGGACACCTGCCCGTCCTCAAATCGGATAAACAGCGCAAGGTCATCGGGCGCATTTGCCACCGCCACGATCAGCCCCGGCGGCTCTGCGGAATTTGCAAGTGCGATTGCAGGCATGCAGAAAATGAGTATCGCCAAAAGCAATACCAAAATCCTGTGTTTGCGTGTCACAGTGATCCCTCCTTTTGATTTGTCCGTTTTCCTTACTCATATCATACAAAATCACGCCATACAATACCATTGAAAATCTATTAAAAATGCGTGAAACAGGTGCTTTTTGTATGAAGAAAGTATTTCTTCTTTTGATGCTTGCGGTGCTGATTTTTCTGTTTTTTTCCTGCCGGGAGGCCGCCCTTGCCTGCCGCGATGGTGTGGATTTATTCCTCACCCGCGTGCTGCCCACCCTTCTGCCCTTTTTGATCGTCAGCGGCACGCTGTCCCGTCTTGGCGCCGCAAACACCCTCGCCCACATCGTTTCAAAGCCCTTCCATGCCCTGTTCCGCCTGCCGGGGGAATCTGCCTACGCCTTTGCCTGCGGCATGTTCTGCGGCAATCCCATCGGCGCACAGAGCGTGTCGGGGCTGTCTTCGCTTTCCCCTTCGCAGACAACGCGCACCGCCGCACTTTGCGCCTTCGTCTCCCCTGCATTTTTAATGGGAACGGTCGCAAGCTCCATGCTGGGCGACCCATCTTCCGCCATACCCATCATGGCAGGGCATTACTTAGGCGCGGTGGTCACAGGGTATCTGTTCAGCCTGAATGCAGGAAAAAAGGAACCTCTCACTCCCCCAGCCATATCAACTCCCACCACCTGCACGCCTTTTTCCGCGCTGACTGCCGCCGTGTCCGATGCGGCGCAGGCGCTTCCCAAAATCTGTGTGTTCATCGCCTTTTTCAGCGTGCTGCTCGCCGCAATGCATGCCTATCATGTCTTCGATCTTGCGGCGCATATGGCAAACTTCCTGCACCTTGACCCAAAGCTTTTGCAAGCCATGCTCACCGCCTTTTTGGAAGTCACTGCAGGATGTCGCGCGCTTGCTTCTTTGTCCTGCCCCGTCCCCCTTAAGTACGCCTGTGTAAGCTTTGCCCTCTCCTTCGGCGGCCTGTGCGTGCTGATGCAGAATTTCTCCTTCCTCCCCCAAATCAGAAAGAGATATTATCTTTCCTTTCGCATGGTGCACGCAGGATTCAGTTTTCTTATCACCTATGTTTTTTCTCTTTTACAATATCGCTGAGATATTCCCTCCGACATGCAGACTTTTTTAAAACAAAAAACCACCCGAGAAAAAATCTCTCAGGTGGTTTTTATCGTGCGAATTTACATGCACCGCAAGGTGCGCTTCATTCTTATTTGTCGGGAGTCTCGTCGTTGGTGACTTCGCCGCCCACAACACCGCGGATTGCCCAGCGAGCCATCAGAAGCTGGGTGCGCTCTGCACCGACTTCGATGGTGACCACGTCGTCACGGATGTCAACGATACGGCCGTAGATGCCGCCGATGGTGGTGATCTTGTCGCCCTTCTTCAGAGCAGAAAGCATGTCGCGGGTTTCCTTATCGCGCTTCTTCTGAGGACGGATGATCAGGAAATAGAATACTGCGAAAAGCAGTACAAGGGGCAGAACCATACCCAGAACCTGGGACAGGGAGCTAGCAGTTTCAGTTGCCATGGAAATGTGACCTCCAAATAGTTTAACGTCTTACCAAAAATAGGTATCGTATAGATTATATACGAAATGCGCTTAGAGTGCAAACACAACCTCACATAATTTGAACGAATTCGGTTTCTTCGGGCGGATTTGCGCCCATGCTTCGTTCTTGCCCTTGACAATCCGCTCGGGATTGCCAGCGGGCAACGCCTCGCCTGAACGCAAATCTGCTCCGAATAAACTGCGCAGCACATTGGGACGAGGGATGTTCGAGGGATTTTGGTTGCAGAAAAGTCGCCTTAACTGGACGTTAGGGTGACTTTGATAAGGCCAAAAGACCCGGACAGAACCGTCCAAATGCGGATTCGCCCAAGTTATGTGAGGTTAAAAAGAATATGCCTGACTTGCGCGGAAGGCTTTCATAAAATCTTTATACGTTCCTGCCTCGATCTCGTCGCGGATGCGGTCCATGAGGCGGTGCAGGAAGTAGATATTGTGCAGGCTCAGAAGCTGGGCTGCCAGCATCTCCTCTGCCTTGATCAGGTGACGCAGGTATGCACGGGTGAAATTGCGGCAGACGTAGCAGTCACACTGAGGATCAAGGGGAGAAAAGTCGTGGGCATAGACAGCATTTCGGATGGTCAGTCTGCCCTGAGACGTCATGGCGGCGCCGTTTCTTCCCAAGCGAGTGGGCAGAACGCAGTCAAACATATCCACACCGCGGCCAACACCTTCGACTAAGCAATCGGGGCTGCCCACACCCATCAGATAGTGGGGGCGATTGGGGTCAAGATGGGGATAGAGTGCATCCAGCATCTCGTACATGATGGGCTTTTCCTCGCCCACGGACAGGCCGCCGATGGCGATGCCGGGGAAATCCATGGAGCAGATGGCCTTTGCACTTTCCACGCGCAGGTCCGCGTACATGTTGCCCTGCACGATGCCGAACAGCGCCTGATCCTCGCGCTTGTGTGCGTCGATGCAGCGCTGTGCCCAGCGGTGGGTGCGCTCCATGGCTCTTGCAGAAGTCTTATAATCGGCGCCTGCCATGGTGCACTCGTCAAAGCACATGGCGATATCCGCGCCAAGAGCCTCCTCCACAGCCATGGTGGATTCGGGGGTGAATCTATGCTTTGCGCCGTCCAGATGGGAGCGGAAGGTCACGCCGTCATCGTCCACTTTGCGCATTGCTTCCAGAGAGAAAACCTGAAAGCCGCCGCTGTCGGTCAAAATGGGACGATCCCAATTCATAAACTTATGCAGACCGCCTGCTTCGCGCACCAGCTCGTGACCGGGACGAAGATACAGGTGGTAGGTATTGGACAGGATGATCTGGGAACCTGCCTCTTTCAAGTCACGGGGCAGAACGCCCTTGACCGTTGCCTGCGTGCCAACGGGCATGAACACAGGGGTATTGATATCACCGTGGGGCGTATGCAGAACGCCCGTACGCGCACCCGTGTGGGGGCATTGCGTTTTGACTTCAAATTCAAACATCGTTTTTCCTCCGCCCTGCGCAGCAGCAGATCAGATTTTGTTTTAAAAAATAACCACGCAGTCTATTCAATATACGATGAATTTCGAAAAAAGTCAATGTAGCGAGTTATTCTGTATGAATAACTCGCGGTGAAATCCATCCTGACGGATGGATGAAATCATCTTCGATGATGAAATCCGCACTGCCGTTTGGATGAAATCTTCCCTATCGGGAAGGTGTTAATTTGTGAATGAAAGTCAGATCAAACATCGTAGGGACAGCCCTCCCGGGCTGTCCGCAAACGTTGGATTCACAT
>JAGBGW010000207.1 GCA_017935825.1 Clostridia bacterium | reverse complement strand
GCACTCATCCACAGCGAAACGGGCATTCCTGCCCATGTTGCAAAGAATCCTTTGGATGCGGTTGTACTTGGCGCAGGCAAGATCGTGGAGGACGAGCGCACCATGCGTCTGATCGACGCGGCACGCGCCTGATTGGAGAATAAAGTATGCGAAAGGGTAAGTTTACGTTACCTGATTGGATGAAAAGCTCCGCCATGCGCATTGCCATTGCAGTGGTTTTGATCGCAGCACTGATCTTCGGCGGCGTTTCTTTCATGAAAAAGGACCATGAAGCAGGCGCGCTGGAGCAGGGTCTTGGCGCGGCGGTGACATGGGTGCAAAGCGGCTTTGCACGCGCAGGCAACTGGATCGTGGGTCTGTTTGGCGGTCCCTACTGGGATGCGGAAATGGTGGAAGAATACCGCGCACTGAAGCAGGAAGTTGCCGCACTGCAGACGGAAAACCTGCAGATGGAGCAGATCGAAGCAGAAAACGAGCGTTTGACACGGATGCTGGGCGCAAAGGATGCATACAGCGACTATAACCCTGTCTTTGCCCGTGTGATCAACCGTGAAAGCACGGCATACAGCAACACCATCGTCATCGATGCAGGTACCCGTGACGGTATTGCGGTCGATATGGCAGTGGTGGGGGATATGGGCCTTGTGGGTCGCGTGACCTACTGCGCAGGTTCCTGGTCCCGTGTGGAATGCATCATTTCCAACGAAAACAACGTCCCTGCCATCATCGAGCAGAGCCGTGACCCCGGTGTTGTCCGCGGCAACATGGCCGATGCCGATGCCAACGGGATGCTGACGATTTTGTACCTGCCCGACGGCGCGATCGTCACCCCCGGTGACCGTGTGCTGACAAGCGGCATGGGCGGCGTATATCCCAAGGGCATTCTGATCGGCGAGGTATCAAGCGTGGTGCGCGGTGCATCGGGCTATGATTCTGTGTTGATCGAGCCTGCACAGGACTTTGTCCATCTGGAAGAGGTCTTTGTCATTACCGCAGAACAGACAGATCTTTCCGATTCTCTTTCGGAGGATGCGCAATGAGAAGATCGCAGGCAATCGGCTATGCCATCGGCACGCTGCTTTGCGTGGCGGCGACGGCGTTTTTCAATCGCATCGGCGGCATACACGGCGCAAAGGTGGAACTTTGCGCAGCGTTTTTCATCGCCATTGCACCATATGCAGGCTACTGGACACTTGCCTATGCCTTTGTGGCAGGCTTGCTTTTGGACGTGCAGGTGAATGTATTTTTTGGATGCAGCATTCTGCTTTTGTGCGGATTTTCATTTTTAGCCTACCATTTTGCCAATATGGAAAAAAACACTTTTGTGCCCTGCGTTTTGGTGGGCACGGGTTTTGCATGCGCAAAATGGGTGCTGGAAGTGCTGGTCGCCTTTTTCCGCGGCTTTTCCGTGGATTTTTACGCAGGACTTGTCAAAAGCGCCTTCCCTTCGATGGTGCTGACGGCACTTGTTACGGCGATCTTTTCTTTGATCATGTATAAAGCACACACCCGACTTCGTATGCGCGATCGCAGTACGGGTGTAAGATATCGTTGATTTTAAGATCTTGATTTTTCTCGGAGGAAGACCGAATTGCACAGCAACAATCGTTTTCAAGCTGAAGACAGACGGGTGTTTAACCCTGTGTTCCGTATCACGGCACTGGGTATGGCAGTCGTCTTGTGCTTTTGCCTGCTTTTAAGCGGTCTGCACCGTCTGCAGCTGGATGAAGGCGAGACTTACCTTGCTGCCGCGCAGGAAACAAAGACGCAGGTCATCTCCGTGGAAGGTACCCGTGGTGATATCCTCGATACCAACGGCGTGGTGCTTGCCACCAACCGTGAGTGCTACGAGGTCACCTTTACCTGGGACCCCGACAAGCGCACCAGCGAGGGCAATGCCAATTACACCAAGTCCCTTCTTCTTGTCATCGACCTGATCGAAGAAGACGGCGGCAAGGTCATCGATTCTTTTGACATTGTACGCGGTGAGGATGGCAACTGGCACTTTACCTGGGAAGAATATTTTGATGCAGAAGCATCCGCTTCCCGTGCCGAAACTTGGTGCAGAAACATGGCTCTGGATTACGATGATTATGAGAATCCGGGCGAAATTTACGAAGCTCTGTGCCAGCGCTACGGCATCGGCACCGACGTGGACGAGGCAACGGCACACAAGCTTCTTTCCATCTGGCAGCAGGCGCAGATGAACAGCTATTCTTCCTATATCGCACAGACCATCTGCTCCGACGTACCCATTTCCACCGTCTCCAAGATCGAGCTTGCCAGCGCACAGCTGGACGGCATCGGCGTGCAGCAAAGCAGCATCCGTGTCTATCCCCAGCAGTATATGGCGGCGCACGTGGTGGGCTATGTGGGTTCCATCGGCGAGGAAGAGCTGGACGGCTATCTGGAAGACGGCTACGACAGAAACGACAGCATCGGTGTCAGCGGCATCGAGCAGTCCATGGAGGAATACCTGACGGGTTCCAGCGGACAAAAGCGAGGCAGCCGCGTGGTGGAGGTCAACAACCTTTCCCGTGTCATCCGCCAGCTGGACTACACGCCGCCCCAGGAGGGCAGCAACGTGGTACTGACCTTGGATGCGGAACTTCAGAAGGTGGCATACGATGCCCTTGGCGACACCATTTCCCAGATCAACACCATCCAGCATGCACGCGTTGCGGCATACTCGGGCAGATACGATACCCTTGTGGAAGCACGCGGCGGTACGCCCATCCAGTATGCGGATACGGGCGCGGCCATCGTCATGGAAGTGGATACGGGCAATTTGCTTGCCGTGGTGGACTATCCTTCTTATGATCTGAACCTTTTCGTCGGCGGCATTTCGCAGGAAAACTACGATGCTTTGATCGAGGATGAGCGAAATCCGCTGTTTTCCGTGGCACTTTCAAGCCGTGCCACCCCCGGTTCTATTTTCAAACCTTTGGTTGCCACTGCGGCGCTGATGGAAGGCGCCATCGATACCTCCACCACCGTAGTGGATGCAGGCAGTTACGCCCAGCACGGCATTCCTGCTTCTCAGGCACTGCACTGCTGGAATCTTGGCGGTCACGGTCCGCAGAACGTGGTTTCCGCCATCCAGAACTCCTGCAACGTCTTCTTCTACGAGACGGCTTATCGTCTGGGCAATGAGGCCTTGTATGACTGGGCGCAGGCTTACGGTTTGACCAGCCGCACGGGCATCGAGGTTTCGGGCGAATCGTTGAGCTACGTTGCATCGCAGGAGACATACTACAACCCCGAAAAGGGTCTGTATGAACAGGCGACCAGCATCCCCGTGTATATCGCATCGCGCATCCGTTCCTATATCCGCGAAGTGGGCGATGAACTTTCCGTCACCTTCACCGATGAGGAACTGAACGCAGGCATCGAGAAGATCTTTGCCGCTTATGTCAACGGCGAGGATGCCTACGAGGCGGCCTATGATGCGCTGGTCAATGACATCGGTATCCCTGCGGCGGTTGTGTCCAACAACCGCATGACCTCCAAAATTGTGTCCCTTCTGGGTGAACTGAAATTCGGTCTTGTGGATACTATGATCACGGGCATCGGTCAGTCCGTCACCACCGTCACGCCGCTTGCGGTTGCACGCTACCTTTGCGCACTGGTCAACGGCGGCAATGTCTACGAAGCCCACGTGGTGGACCGCGTGGTGGACGATGCAGGCAATATCCTCTACGATAGCGTTCCCACGCTGATCACCAACACGGGTGTTTCACCCGAGGTTTCCTCCACCGTCATGCAGGGCATGAAGCAGGCGATCATGTACGGCTCTGTTTCCGGCAGATTCTACGGCTACAAATACCGCGACCAGATCGCAGGCAAGACCGGTACTGCAGAAACCTCCGATATCGACATCGAGAACAACTCCTGGTTTATGTGCTTTGCACCCTACGATGATCCGCAGATCGCCGTGGTCATTCACATTCCCAACGGTTACAGCTCCTCCTACAGCGTGGAAGCGGCAAAGGAAATTGTGGAATACTATCTTGACCGTCAGGCGGAGGATACCTCTGCATCCATCCCCCAGACGGGCACCTTGGTAGAGTGAGGAGGGACGGTTTATGAAGCTGAACTTAAACAATTTACGTCCCGACTTTCGCCGTGATATACGGCGCGAAGTAGCCTCCATCGACTATATCCTTTTGCTGATCATCACCGCCATCGTATGCTTTTCTTTGATCAGCATCGGCAACTGCACGCTGGATGCGGCGCCGCAGGATGCTTCTTTTGGAGAAAAACTTTTGATGCTGCGCGATTCCCGCTATGTGATGCTGCAGGCGCTTTGGTTTGTCACGGGCGTGATCATCATGTTCGCCGTGGCGATCATCTTTGAACGGGAGTTCTACGACAACCTCATCTGGGTGTATTACGCCCTGATCGTGGGCGCACTTGCCATCCTTTGGGTCATCGGTGAATCCACCCGTGGTGCAGTTTCCTGGTTCACATTGGGTGAACGCGGTCTGCAGCCTTCGGAGTTCTGTAAAATCGCCATCATCCTTTGCCTTGCCAAGCTTTTATCCGCGCAGGATGAAAAGATCACCCGGTTCAATCAGATCGTGCCTGCGGTGGCGATGTTTGCCATTCCCTTTATCCTGATCATGCTGCAGCCTGACTTGGGTACTGCACTTGTGTGCATCGCCATTTTTGTGGGCATGATTTTTGTGGCAGGTGTCAATTTCAAGATCATTTTCACAGGTGTGGGGGCGGCGGCCATCGCAATTCCCCTTGCCATCAAGTATGTCTTGAATGACGAACAGCGCCTGCGCCTCAACGGCTTTTTCGGCATGAGCGGCGCATCCACCAGCGACGACGTCTATCAGCTGACCCAGTCCAAGCTTGCCATCGGTTCCGGCGGCATGCGCGGCAACGGCTTTTTGACCGCAGGCTCCATCAGTCAGCTGGACTATGTGCCCGACCAGCATACCGACTTCATCTTTTCCGCCACGGCGGAGGCCTTCGGCTTTGTGGGTGCATCGGTATTGATCGGCTTGTATCTGCTGCTGCTGCTTCGCCTTTTGTACATGGCGCATAAGACTCCCGACCGCTTTGGCAAACTGGTCATCGTGGGCGTGTGCTCCATGTTCTTCTTCCACATCTTTGAAAACATCGGCATGACCATCGGCATCATGCCCATCACGGGTATTCCGCTGCCGTTTATGAGCTACGGTGGTTCCAACATGTGGACCAACATGATCTGTATCGGCCTTGCGCAGAACGTCTACTGCAGACGAAACCGCGTGCGATACTCCAATCAGAATAAGCTTTTGCTGTAAAGTGAATGAAACACACTTGTCCCCGCATACAGTTTTGTATGGGGGGATTTTTTATGGAAGAAAACAGAGTGAAAAGGCTGTCGGTCACGCACACGGCAAAGCATGAGGAACAAAAAGAGGAAGCAACGGACCGAGCAGGCAAGGTGACATTGCATGCTTTTATCTGCGTGTGTATTTTATGTGCCGCGCTGATTTTGAAAGCACTGGATACACCATGGAGCGCCCGTGTGCGAGAGGGTGTTGCAACGGCATTGACGTTTGACATCGATGCGGAAGAAACGCTGGGCAGACTGAAATTCGTACAGCTTCAGATGGAAGATACCGTCACCGCCTTTGCTGCGCAGAGCGTGGGGGAGGGCGATTCCCGACGTATGCCGGTGCAGGGCGCGGTGCTTCGGACGTATTCGGACACGGGGTCGCATGTTTTGCTGAATGTGCAGGCAAACCAGCCCATTGCCTGCCCCTGTGACGGTGTGGTGTCGGACGTGACGGATGAAAGTATTGCCATCGATTTTGCCGACGGTACAAGCGCAGTGCTTTCAGCGCTTGGTGGGGTACAGGTGCAAAAGGGCGATGCAGTGGAAGCAGGGGGAACCATTGCTTTGGCGGATGAAGCAGGCACACCCATTCGCTTTACCGTCTATCAGGGCGGCGCAAGCATCGATCCTGAAATCTGGGTACAGGAATGAAGAAGCTTGCGTTGAGCCCCTATCTTGTTTTGGCGCTTGTGTTTGCCGCGTGGATTGGAAAAATGCAGGTCTACTGCGCGGCGTTACTGAGCATTTTTCTGCATGAATGTGCCCATGCGTGTGCGGCATGGATGCTGGACGTGCCCATGGAGGGCATCCGTCTGCATGCTTTTGGCGCATCCCTTACCCTTGCCTGCGATCTGCAGGATGACCCGAAAACCGAGATCGCCATTGCCGCAGCAGGTCCTGCGGCAAGCTTTGTTTTAAGCCTGCTGTTTCATGCGCTGTATGTGCTTAAGCCGCTGGAATTCTTTCGCCTGATGTATCTGTATGGCTTTGCCTTTGGTGCGTTTAATCTATTGCCTGCTTTGCCTATGGATGGGGGAAGGATTCTTCGTGCTATCGCATCGAGTCGTGGGGCGGCGTGGGCGCACACGCTGACGGCAAACCTTGGCATTGGGTTGGGGTGCGTGCTGATTTTGCTTGCCTGTATCGCATGGCGTGCATATGGTGTCAATTTCACCCTTCTTTGCTGCGGCGCGGTGCTGATGCTCTCTGCGCGAAGCGAAAAGCGAAAAAAGGGCAGGTATCTTTTGTCCGCCCATGCAAAAGCCGCCATGGTGCAAAGGGGAAAGATCCTTCCCGTTGAAACCGTCGCAGTATCAAAGGATCTGCCGCTGGAACGGCTTTTTTCAAAGCTTGGCGCAGGCAAATACCATCACATTGAGATCTATGATGAAGTTATGCAAAAAGTGGGACAGCTGGATGAACTGCAGGCGGCACATCTGGCGGCAAAATATGGTAAAAAAATATCGATAAACAGTGCTTACCTGTATCCCTACATTGACAGCAGGGGTGCAGATAAGGTATGATAAATATGGAATTCTGTATACAAAATTTGTAGATTTTCAACATACATCATTCTGGAAGAATGGAGGACATTCCATTGGTAAACGAAACTTTGGAGCGGATCTTGCGCCGCGTGGAAAAGCCTTCCCGCTACACCGGCGGCGAGCTGAACATGACGGTGAAGGACCCTTCCCGCATGGCGGTCCGCTTTGCACTTGCTTTCCCCGACCTGTACGAGGTGGGCATGTCCCATCTTGGCAGCAAGATCCTCTACGAGGCAATGAACAGCCCCGAGGATGTATACTGCGAGCGTGTGTACGCACCCTGGCCCGATATGGAAAAACAGCTGCGTGACAACGAAATGAAGCTGTTTTCTCTGGAAACACACACCCCTCTTTGCGCATTTGATATGGTGGGCTTTTCTCTTTCTTATGAGATGAGCTACACCAACATGCTCAACATGATGGATTTGGGCGGCATTCCGCTTCGAAGCGCAAACCGTACCGATGAGCATCCCATTGTGGTGGCAGGCGGTCCCTGTGTCTACAACCCTCAGCCCCTTGCACCCTTTGTGGACATCTGCATCATCGGTGAGGGCGAGGAGGTCAACCTTGAGCTGATTGAACTTTACAAGGAATATAAAGGCCTTGCCCGTCAGGCTTTCTTGAAGCGTGCCGCAAAGATCGAGGGCGTCTACGTCCCCGCGCTTTACGAGACTTTGGAAGACGGCCGCGTGGTGCCCAAAAAAGGCAGCGGCGCACCCGAAGTTGTGCGCAAGCGCATCGTGGCGGATTTGGACAAGGCTGCCTATCCCACTGCACCCATCGTGCCCTTCCTTGGCATCGTCCACGACCGCATGATGATGGAAGTCTTCCGCGCATGCACCCGTGGCTGCCGCTTCTGTCAGGCAGGTATGATCTACCGTCCGCTTCGTGAAAAGAGCATGGAGCGCATTTTGGAAATCGCCAAGGCACAGGCGGATGCAACAGGGTATGAGGAAATTTCCCTGACCAGCCTTTCCACCGGCGACTACTCCAATCTGAACGAACTGGAGGACAAGCTGGAGGAGCTTCTTGGCTGCCGCCGCGTGGCAGTGTCTCTGCCGTCCCTTCGCATCGACTCCTTTGGTGAGGATATGGCGCGTCATAGCTCCAACGTGCGAAAGACCGGTCTTACCTTCGCGCCCGAGGCAGGTTCCCAGCGCCTTCGCGACGTCATCAATAAGAACGTAACGGAAGAAGACCTTCTTCGCTGCGCCCGCATCGCCTTTGAAAACGGCTACAGCCATATTAAGCTGTACTTCATGATCGGTCTTCCCACTGAGACACAAGAAGACCTGCAGGCGCTTGCTGATCTTGTCAACAAGGTGGCAGACGTCTACTATTCCATCGAAAAATCCAAGCGTGCGCCCGGTCTTCGCATCGTGGTCAGCACTGCCACCTTCGTACCTAAGCCCGACACTCCCTTCCAGTGGTGCGGACAGATCACCCAGGAAGAGATTTTCCAAAAGCAGGAGTTCCTGCGCGGTGCACTGCGCCGCCGTGGGGTATCCTATTCCTGGCATGCATCGAAAGTCTCTCAGCTTGAAACCTGCTTTGCAGTAGGCGGCGACGAGATGGCGGATGTACTGGAAGCTGCCTATCTTCGCGGCTGCCGCTTTGACGGTTGGGACGATCACTTTAAATACGATTCCTGGATGCAGGCATTTGACGACTGCGGTGTGAACGTCACCGACGTTGCAAACAAGCCCCGCGACATCGATGCGCCCCTGCCCTGGGATCACATCGATTGCGGCGTGACCAAGGAATTCATGCTTCGTGAATGGAACAAGGCACAAGCAGAACAGACGACCCGTGACTGCCGTCAGGGCTGCAATGCCTGCGGCGCAGATTGCTTTAAGGCAGGGTGGTGCGTATGAGATTTTTAGTTCAGTTTCGTAAAGTCGGCACTGCCGTGTATATTTCACATCTGGATCTGATGCGCACCATGCAGCGTGCGCTGCGCCGTGCAAATATCCCCATGTGTTATTCGCAGGGCTTCAATCCCCATCCCATTTTGTCCTTTGCAATGGCATCGCCCGTTGGCATGACCAGCCATGCGGAGTACATGGATATTAAAGTGGAAGACGGGGCAGACCCCATGCAGATGACCCACGACCTGATCGCGGCATTGCCCGACGGTATTTCCGTGGTGCGCACCTGCACGGTGGAGGATAGCTATCCTGCACTGATGAGCCGCGTATCGCTTTGCGATTGCGCCATCACCTTCCCCGATAAGAAGAATATTGAATCTATTTGGCAGGAGTTTATGGCGCAGGAGGAGATTCTCGTGCAGAAGCATTCCAAAAAGGGACTTCGCACCGTGGATATCAAGCCCATGATCCTGCAGCATAAAGTGACCGACAACAGCATTTCACTTCGTCTTTGCGCAGGCAGCGCGGCCAACCTTTCGCCCACGCTTCTTGCACAGGCGTTCTGTGATTTTGCGAAGTATGAGCCTGACTTCCGCTGTCTGCAGCGCGGACTTTTTGCAGGCGATAAGGAAGAACCCAAAGATTTGTTTGAACTTGTGTAAAGGGGCGATACCATGAAGCAGATGCTGATTCGTGTGCGTTCGCACATGAAAAAGATGGCAATACTCTGCGACGGCGATCCCGTGGAAATTGCTTACAGCTGTGAAGAATGCGAGCAGACCATGGGCAACATCTATAAAGGTCGGGTGGACTCTGTCCTGCCCGGGATGGATGCTGCATTTGTAGACATCGGTCTGAAGCGTTGTGCATTCCTTCACTTTTGCGACTGCTGTGAGGATTACCGCTTTGTCGATGGTGAAAAGAAGCCTGCCAACAAAAAAGTGCCGCTGAAAGTGGGCGACGAAGTTGTGGTGCAGGTGGTCAAAGTTTCAGGTGGTGAGAAGGGCGTGCGTCTTTCTGCCAATATTACGCTGCCCGGACGTCATATTGTGCTTTTGACCGATTCCGACGATGTGGGCGTATCCCGCCGCATTACCGATGAAGCGGAGCGCAACCGTCTGTGCGACCTTGCAAAAAGCGTCTGCCCCCAGGGCATGGGCATCATCATGCGCACGGCGGCGGCAAGCTGTGACAATGACACGTTGGAGCGCGAGATCCGCTTCCTTTGCGACCGCTGGGAACATATTAAGGAGAAGATCGGCAAGCGCACTGCACCTGCACTGGTGCACGACGACAGCGACATCGTCATGCGCGCCATCCGCGACCGCTTCGATGAATCCTACGACGAGGTCATCGTAGATGACCGGCACAGCTACGACAGCGTCATGGCAATGATGCACGTATGGGCGCCCAATCTGGTGGATCGTATTCGCCTGTGGGATCAGGAAAGCGATCTTTTCACCGTGTTCAGCGTGGATGCCCGTGCTGCAAAGCTGATGAACCGCAAAGTCTGGCTCAAAAACGGCGGCTATCTTGTGATCGACCCCACGGAAGCCTTGACCGTTATCGATGTAAACAGCGGCAAATGCGTGGGTAAAAATTCCCACAGCGATGCCATTTTGGCAGTGAACCTGCAGGCGGCGGACGAGATCGCCCGACAGATGCGCCTGCGCGATATCGGCGGCATCATCATCGTGGATTTCATCGACATGCAGTCCGACGAAGACCGTCAGGCGGTCAAAGATCGTCTTGCACAGCGCTTCAGCGAGGATCGCACCCGCACCTTCATCGGTGAATTCTCCCAGCTTGGTCTGCTTGAAATCACCAGAAAGAAGGCGCGCCACAACGCCGCAAGTGTGCTTGAAAAAGCATGTCCCTACTGCCGCGGCGAGGGCGTGATCAAAAGCGAGATCGCTGTCATCTCCCAGGCGGTACGCGAGGTGGAAAACCTTCTGCATCACACTGACGGCGACGTGCTTGTACGTCTGCACCCGGTGGTGGCTTCCAATTTGATGGAGAAAAACGAAAAAGATTGTGTCTTCCGCATCCCCGAAGGACGTCGTGTCTATGTACAGTCCCTTGGCTGTCTGCATCAGGCGACGGTACAGGTGGAAGCGGTTGGGCCTATGACGGATCTTTCGGCACGAGATATTGTGATTCTTCCTTAAGAAAAATGCCGTGTTTTCAAGGAAAAAGCGACATAAAATCGTTGACATATTGCAAGATATAGTGCTATAATATTCGTCGAGCCGCTCGGAAAAGGCTTGGGAAAAGCTCAATATGAGCTGCCTTGTTTCGGCGAGACTGGTAAGAGGAGGAAACAAATCATGGTTGCAGTTATCATGACCGGCGGTAAGCAGTACAGCGTCAAGGAAGGCGAAGTTCTCTATGTTGAGAAGCTTGGTCTTGCAGAAGGCGAAGAAGTAAAGTTCGACGTACTCATGCTCGCTGATGGTGAGAACACCCGCATCGGTACCCCCGTGGTCGAGGGCGCATCCGTCACCGCTAAGGTTCTTGGCGATGTCAAGGGTGAGAAGATCATCATCTTCAAGTATAAGTCCAAGAAGACTTATCGCAAAAAGCAGGGTCATCGTCAGCCCTACACCAAGATCGAGATTGTTTCGATCAACGGCTAAAGGTTAAAAAACGGTGATACATGTTCTTGTAAAACGCTCGGATCAAGTCGTGCAGCTTCTGCATGTGGAAGGGCACGCAAACTCCAGAACCCTTCGTGGCGGACGGTATGATCTTGTCTGCTGCGCGGTGTCGACCGTGATGAATAATCTGCTGGAAGGTTTCGATCTTCTGGGTAAAGGTCATCTTACGAGCGTCAATAAAAAGGACAATTCGGTTCGTGTTCAGTCTGAAAATGAACCGACACAGCAGGTGCTGATGCAGGCGGCGATCCGCACGCTGGAAGGCATCGAAGAACAACATGCAAAATTTTTGGAAATCCATATGGAGGTGTAGCGATATGAAGCTCAATCTGCAATTCTTCGCACATAAAAAGGGAATGGGTTCCACCCGTAACGGTCGTGACAGCGAGTCCAAGCGTCTTGGTGTCAAGCGTGCGGATGGTCAGGAAGTTCTCGCAGGCAACATCCTTGTTCGCCAGCGCGGCACCAAGATCCACCCCGGTACCAACGTTGGCATCGGCAAGGACGACACTCTCTTTGCTCTGGTTGATGGCGTAGTGCGTTTCGAGCGCAAGGGCCGCGACAAGAAGCAGGTCAGCGTTTATCCTGTTGACGAAGAAGTCAGCGCATAAGTGACGGAATAAAAACGAGGAAGTGATATTCACTTCCTCGTTTTTTGTTTTGAAAAAAGGTCGGATCGGGCGCATGTAGGGGCGACTATCGCGTGCCCTTTGGGTATCAGTCGCCCGCAAACGACATAGCAGGTGCATAAGTTTTCGGGCGTGCAATGCACGCACCTACAGGGATGGATAGTAATCTACTCGGTAAAAAACAGACGATTTACGTTCGATAGGGGCGACCATCGCGTGCCCTTTGGGTAATCGCCCCTACAGGATATATGTGTCAATCTGTTCGGTAAAAAGACAAAACCTTTCCCTTTATTTGCTTTTCCTTTATAATAAAAAAGAAGGAATTTTGGACAAGGAGGGGAAGTGCAATGCGTGTATACGAAAAGAGCGGCGGTGTGGTGTTGGAAGATGCAGCATGGTTTGATCCTGCCATCATTTTCGATTGCGGGCAGTGCTTCCGCTTTGTGCCGAAGGGCGATGCATTCTGCGGCGTTGCCTTCGGCAGAGCCTTGTCGGTGAAAAAAGATGGGGAAGATGTGCATCTTTTTCCCTGTACGATGGGGGAGTTTGAATCCATCTGGCGGCGGTATTTCGACTTTGACCGCGATTATGAGGCGCTTTGTGCATCCGTCTGCGAAAATGATGCCCGATTGAAGGAAGCGGCGCCCTGCTGCAAAGGGCTTCGGATTCTTCGGCAGGAGCCTTTTGAAACCTTGATCTCCTTCATCATCTCCGCCAACAACAATATTGCACGCATTCGCTCCGTCATCGAAAAACTGTGTGCGGCATATGGGGAAAAGATTGAGGCGCCCTGGGGCGATGCATATGCATTTCCCACGGCAGAGGCGTTGGCTTCGGCATCCGTGGAGGAACTTCGCGCGCTGGGGCTTGGCTACCGCGATCAGTATGTGAAAAAAACGGCGATGGCGGTGGCAAGCGATCCGCAGATTCTTTCTCAAATCCCAACCATGGATTTGGATGCGGCACGAAAGGCGCTGTGCCAATTCCACGGTGTGGGCAACAAGGTTGCCGATTGCATCCTGCTTTTTTCCATGGATAAGACGGCGGCTTTTCCCAAGGATGTGTGGATTCGTCGTGTGGCGCAGGAAGTATACGGCTGTGACTGCGATACGTTGGCGGCACGCTACGGCGATGCGGCAGGGTTTGCACAGCAGATGATGTTCTATAGCGCAAGATGGAAAAAGTTTTGATCAATATTTGGAGGTTTAACATATGAAACGTCCCGAAATGATTCTGTTTGACTATGGTCATACTCTGGTGCATGAGATCAGTTTTGATCCCAAGGTGGGTTATGCCGCCGTGCTGGAGCACGCGGTGAAGAACCCCGACAATGCCACGCCCGATGACTTGGATGCGCTGTACAAAGCATGGCGCACGCCCATGAACGACGTGGTAGTGGGTGCAGAATACGAGATGCCTGCGCTGCAGTATGACAAGACCGTCTACGATGCGCTGGGACTTGAATTTGACGTTACACCTGAAGAACTGGAGGTCATTTACTGGAACGCAGGCTGTCCCTACGAGGCCATGGACGGCGTGGGGGAAATGCTGCAGGATCTGAAAGCCATGGGCATCCGAACAGGCGTTATCAGCAACCTGTCTTTCAGCGAATACGCACTTCGTGCCCGCATCTATGGCGTGATCCCCGATGCGCCTTTTGAGTTTTTCATGGCATCCAGCACCTATGGCTATCGAAAGCCCCACGAAAGCCTGTTCCGCATCGCCTGCCGCAAGGCAAATCTTACCCCCGACAAGATGTTCTACTGCGGCGACAACACCCGTGCGGACGTCTTTGGCGCACATCAATCAGGTATGACCCCCGTGTGGTATCAGCCCCCTGTGGAATGCTTCTACCGTCCCAAGTCGCTGGACGTAGCGCCTGATTTTGACTTTGTCAGCATTCATCACTGGAGTGAGCTGACCCAGCTTGTGCGTTCTTTATAAGGAGTCCTTATGAAACTGCCCAAGGCGATTTTGTTTGATTACGGTCATACCATCTGCTACGAGACGGGCGCCTTTTCCCTTGCAGGCTTTGAGGCGCTGATGACCCATGCCATAAAAAATCCCCATGGACTTTCGCCTCAGCAGGTCTATGAAAACGAACGCAAGTGGTATGCAAGATGCGTCACACAGGCACGGACCCTCGGTCTGGAGGTGGCAAATTCCGCCATCTGGCGCGCCATGTTTGCGGTGCTGGAATTGGAATTTGATTGCTCACTGCAGGAGCTGGAGGCGGTTTACTGGGACAACGCCTGTCCGCCAAGGCCGATGCCGGGGATTGAAAAACTGCTTGCCTTGCTGAAGGAAAAAGGGATCAAAACGGGCGTGGTCAGCAACCTGACCTACTGCACCAAGACCCTCACCGACCGCATTGACCGTGTACTGCCAAGTCACGATTTTTCCTTCATCATCACCTCCGCCGACTTTGCGCTTCGAAAGCCCGAGCCGCAGTTTTTCCAGGCGGCACTGAAGATGATCGGGGAGAATGCGGAAGACGTCTGGTTCTGCGGCGACAACACCCAGGCCGATATCTTCGGCGCACATGGGGCAGGGATTTTCCCCGTTTGGTTTGAGACCGACATTCCCCGTGCTTACCGTACTGCGGCGGATGAAGTTGAACCTGATTTTGAGCATTTGCATATCCATCATTGGGATGAAATGACGAAACTTTTTCAAGGAGCGTGATATGATGCAAGTGATCGAATACGGAAAAGATCACCGTGATGTGGTGATGCTTTTGCATGGCGGAGGATTGTCCTGGTGGAGTTATCGTCATGTGGCGGAACTTTTACAGGGGACCTATCATGTGGTGCTGCCCATCCTTGACGGACATGGGGAAAGCGAACGTGATTTTATATCCATCGAAGAGCAGGCGAGGGAACTGCTTGCCTATATTGATGAAAATTTTCAAGGGAAAGTGTTTTTGCTGGGCGGTTTGTCCCTTGGCGCACAGGTGGCGGCGGAAATGCTGGCACAAAGGGGAAATGTGTGCAGCTATGCAGTTTTGGAAAGTGCGCTGATAGAGCCCATGCCGATTACTCGATGCCTGGTCAAACCCATGCTGGATTGCAGCTACGGTTTGATTCAAAAAAGATGGTTTTCCAAACTGCAGTTTTGGTATCTGCATATCAATCCCGATTTATTTGAAGAATACTATGCCGATACCTGCAGAATTTCCAAAGAGAATATGATTCGTTTTTTGCAGGCAAATGCAAGCTATACCGCAAAGGAATCGCTTTGCAGCGCACAGGCAAAGGTGTATATCTTTGTGGGTAAAAAAGAACAGCCGCGCATGCTCCGTTCGGCAAAAAAGCTGCACAGTATGATTTCAAACAGTGTTTTTGCGTGCAAAGAAAACATGCGCCATGGTGATTTTTCCATCAATCATCCACAGGAATATGCTCGATTACTCATGAACTTGAAATGAATATTTTGACATCTACGATATGGGGATTTCCTTATCTGCATATCCATCATTGGGATGAACTTGCTTCTTATTTCTTAAACGAAACCTAAGATTTGACGTATTGTGTGCGGAAAAATCGTGTGGTACTGTAAAAGAAAAAGGAGTGGATCGGGATGAAACGAAAGATAATCATGGTGCTTTTGATCGTCGTGGCTGTGGCTGCCCTTTGGCTGATCGGCACAGGTTTTATGGAGCGCACGGACGTCTATCTTGCGGACTATTCTGTTTCTCCAAGCGGCGAGGATATCACGCTGCATGTGGGCATCGGTTCCTCCATGGGGTATACGCGCGGCTTTCGTGATGCGGGCGGCGGTGTGAAGTCTCATTATCTTCACTTTTATCAAGCCTTTGGCGGCTTCAACAGTGCCCTCGGCGCAAAGAATGTTTTCGTGCTGGAACTGGATGAGGACGACAATGAGATTTGTTTCAGCCGTCCCGGCGGTGGGTATCAGCTTGTGCTGTACCGCGATGAAACTGGACAATGGGTAAGACCCGAATAAGAGAAAAAAAGAACGCATCGTGTGATGCGTTCTTTTCATATGTCATGGTTTTGGTCATTTCTGTTTTTTTGCATTGGGTGCGATCTCGTTGTAGAGGGTGAACCCGAGGATCAGGATACCGCCGATGATCTGGGGCAGTGTCATGGTTTCTTCTAAAATGGTGACGGAAATAAGGACAGCCACCAGCGGATCGATGTAGCTCAAAATGGCGGCTTTCTGCCCCGGCATTTCCTTCAAAGAGGAGAAGTACAGGCAGTAGGTGATGCCCGTGTGGATCAGACCCACGATCAGAAGGAATACCCAGCCGCGGCCGTTCAGTGAGGTAAAGTTAAAGCCGCTGGTCATGGCAACGTAGGGCACAAGCACGATCACTGCGGCGATGAACTGCAGGAAGGTGCGGTGGATGCCCACGACGTCTTTAATAAATTTGTTGAGCAGAATGACCGTGGCGTACAGACATGCCGCGCCAAGACCGAAGGCGATGCCAAGCAGATGGGAAGAACCTTGGGAAAGATCGCCCAGCCCTGTGATCAGCACAATGCCCACGGTGGACATGATGAAGCAGATCCACTGTTTCAAGCCCATTTTCTCTTTGAATAAAATGGGGCAGGCCAGCGTTACGATGACGGGGGCAAAGTAATAGGAAAGCGTTGCCACCGAGACCGTGGTGTATTTATATGCTTCAAACAGAAGGATCCAGTTGAAGCCCATGGCAACACCGCTTACAAGCAGCAGCACAAGGGACTTTTTGATGTCCGCAAAACGGATGGGCTGGTTGGTTGCAAGAAGGTAGATGGCAAGAAGGATGGAGGCGAGCACTGCGCGGTACAGTGCGATTTCACCCGATGCAAGGTCGATATTGCGCACGAAAAGTCCGATCGTACCAAAAATCGCCATCGAGACGATCAGCATCCCGATCATCATGGCAAAAGGGGAGGAGCCGAATGCAGCTGAAAAATCCCCGAAGGTGAACAGTTTCAGCAGCAGGCCGCCGATGACCAGCAGGATACAGGTGGTCCCTATCGTCAGGCAATTGGTGATCCAGATATAGATCACAGG
>JAGBGW010000025.1 GCA_017935825.1 Clostridia bacterium | reverse complement strand
TGCATCCACCTTCTTTCTTGCAATGACCATACGGGAAATGTCCTGCATATCACGCAGAACATGGATATGAGAAAATTCATCCTGCAGCAGCGCCATCACGTCGTCGGACTGATCAAAGCCCACTTCCAGCATCAAATAGCCGTCGGCACGAAGGTGCTTGGGCGCTTCCTTTGCAATGGCACGATAGAAATCAAGACCATCCCTGCCGCCATCCAGTGCCATCATAGGCTCATAGTCGCGGACATTTCGATCCAGCTGAAGACAATCGGACGTGGGAATATAGGGCGGATTGCTGACGATCATATCAAAGATGTCTTCAATGTTTTGGAACAAATCGCTCTTTACAAACGCAACATCCAAACCCAGCATTTGCGCATTGCCCTTTGCGATGGCAAGCGCATCGTCGGATAAATCCGATGCAGTAACATCTGCCTTGGGCACACGATGTTTCAA
This sequence comes from Clostridia bacterium, assembly GCA_017935825.1. Lineage (GTDB taxonomy): Bacteria > Bacillota > Clostridia > Christensenellales > Maliibacteriaceae > RGIG9107. The sequence goes on along the minus strand of JAGBGW010000025.1, from coordinate 6,048 downwards.
AGCCAGCGCGATCGCGCCGCTGCCTGTGCAAAGGTCAAGCGCACGGGGCGTACCAGCCATTTGATTCAGAAGATTTGCCGCATGGTCTGCCAGTTCCTCCGTCTCACTTCGGGGGATCAGCACGCCCGGCTCCACATGCAGCATCAAGTCCAGAAACTGCTGCTGCCCAAGCACATATTGAACGGGTTCCCCCGATTCGATGCGCTTTGCCATGGCTTCGATTTGTGCGACTTCTTCCTCTGTTACGATGCGGTCTTTTTGAAGCGTCATTTCAAAGGCGGACATGGACAAAACTTTTTCCAGTACAAGACGCGCCTGCAGTGCCGGTGCATCCACACAGGCGTCCTGCAAGCGCGCCGTAAGTTCATTTTTCAGCTGCCAAAGGTTCATACTTCTTCCTTTACAGGTTCTTCGTTGGAAAGTTCTTCCACAGTTTCCACGACAGAAGATTCCTCTGCAGCTTCTTCAGCAGGGATTTCTTCCTGATTTTCAGCTTCCTGCGCTGCTTTTTCGGCTTCCTTTTCTGCCTTTGCAGCAAGACGAGCCTGTTCGTCTTCCTCGTCCATTTCAAGCACACGCTTGAAGGCGGCAATGGCGACTTCCAGCATTTCATCGTCAGGTTCCTTGGTGGTGAATTTCTGCATCCAAAGACCGGGCGCACGGATGAAAGCAATGCACTTGCCCTTGCCCTTTGCCAAAGCTTTGAGTGCTTCATAGCTCAGTGCAGCCACAATGGGCACCATCAAAAGGCGGGTAGCGACACGCACAAGAACAGATTCAATTGCACCAAAGCAAAGGAAGATCAGGATGCTGATGAGCATCACAAGGAACAAAAAGCTTGTGCCGCAGCGGGGATGCAGACGGGACATGCCCCGCGCATTTTCAGGTGTCAGTTCAAGACCTGCCTCGTAGCAGGCGATGGTCTTATGCTCCGCGCCGTGGTAGGCAAGCAGACGGCGTACGTCTTCCATACGGGAAACAATAGCAAGATAGCCAATCAGAACCAGCATACGCACAAGCCCTTCCAAAAGGTTGACCACAAAGCCTTTTTCAATAAACAGCTGGAAAAGCTTTGCGCAAAGTGCAGGAAGGACGATGTAAAGGCCAATGGAAAGCAGGATAGCAAAAAACACCGCAAAGGGCATCATGGCATCCATTGCGGATTTGCCCGTCTTTTTGGCAAGCCATTTTTCAAACTTGGTGGGTTCTTCCTCGATACCTGCAAGGGTCGCAGAATCGGTCAGGTTCTTCATGCTCAGCGTCAAGGATTCTGCAAGGTTCACCGCGCCGCGGATAAAGGGTTTGGAAAAAAGCTTATTCTTTTTCATCCAGGGAGCGATCTTCTGCTCCGTCATGACGATCTCGCCCTTTGTATTTCGCACAGCAAGTGCCATGTTGTCCATGGACTTCATCATGACGCCTTCCATAACGGCCTGGCCGCCGATCGAAGTCTTCTTCATCTATATTCAACTCCTCTGATCAATACATGTACATACGGGGCATTCCACCCCATGATACGATTATACATGAAAAATGCGTTTGATGCATTGGTATTGCATTGGATTTGCGTAAAATTCGATAAAAAGTAAAATGCAGTGTGTCCGAAACGAACGCACTGCATTATTACCACAATTATTAAAGACCGTAACGCTTCTTGAAACGATCGACGCGACCGCCGGTATCAACCAGCTTCTGACGTCCAGTGTAGAAAGGATGGCACTTGGAGCAGATTTCAACCTTCAGCTCACCCTTGGTAGAACCGGTCACGAACGTCTCACCGCAAGCACAACGAACAGTTACCTGCTCATACTTGGGATGGATGCTTTCCTTCATGTCATTTCACCTCTTTCCAATTCGCCTGCGCCTTTGAGACCCAGGCGTCCCGACGCAAAATACGAGAAATATTATACCACAGCTTCGACAAATTGCAATCGTTTTTCAGATGATTTTTTGCAAAAGAATTATTTTTTCTGCGGTTCGGATAAAAGCATCTGCCAATCGTAGAATCGCTTGATAAACTGACGGTTATCGGAAGTCTTCTCCATCATTTCGATCAGGCTTTCGGTGGCATCACCTGCACCTGAAAGGATCCGTCTTACATCCTGCACACAGGCACGTTCTTCCTCGTCAAGGAGAAGTTCTTCCCTTCTTGTACCCGACTGCAGAAGGTCAAGTGCAGGGAATATCCGCTTTTGGGAGAGCTTTCTGTCAAGGAACACTTCCATATTGCCCGTACCCTTGAATTCCTCATAGATCATATCGTCAAGGCGGCTGCCCGTATCCACAAGGGCAGTTGCAATGATGGTAAGGCTTGCGCCCTCTTCCAGATTCCGCGCCGCGCCGAAGAACCACTTCGGTTTATAAAGTGCCGCAGAATCAAGGCCGCCCGACAGGGTCTTGCCGCCTGAATTGGTGGTCAGGTTATAGGCACGCGCAAGACGGGTGATGGAGTCAAGCAGGATCACCACGTCCTGTCCTGCTTCCACCATGCGCTTTGCCCGTTCAAGAAGAAGTTCCGCCACGCGAACATGGCGCTCGCTCTGTTCATCAAAGGTGGAATAGACCACTTCCCCATCGATGCTGCGCTGCATGTCGGTGACTTCCTCGGGGCGCTCGTCGATCAAAAGCATGATCACATGCACATCGGGATTTGCCCGCTTGATGCTCTGGGCCATGTGCTTTAAAAGCACGGTCTTTCCTGCCTTGGGCGGCGCCACAACAAGGGCACGCTGACCCTTGCCAATGGGAGATACAAGGTCGATCAGTCGAAGAGAAATATCACCATCTGCACCGTCTTCCAGACGAATGCGCTCGGTGGGATAGACGGGGGTCATCTTGTCAAAGAAGGGGCGGGTGATGGGCATATCCTCCGTCACAGCCTTGCCGTTTACGGATTCCACGCTCACAAGTGCACTTCGCTTTTCTCTTGGACGGGTGGCAGCGGACTTGCCCTGCACCATATCACCTGCGCGAAGGGCATATTTTCGAATCAGCTGCAGCGACACATACACATCCCCTGCGCCGGGATAGTAGTTCTTTACCCGAAGGAAGCCGTAACCATCAGGCAGGATCTCAAGTACGCCACCTGCATCTTCCAGATTCTGAGGCTGGGTGTCAAACACATCCTGCTCTGCCGTGGGAACGGAGAATGTCATATCTTCACTTTCCTGTTCCGTCTTTTGCGCACGGTGCAGGGCAAGTGTATCGCCGTAGCGCTGCGACATGACAGTATAGTCATCCTCACCTGTTTTAGGCGGCACAGGAGCCTCCCACGCAGGCTGTGCGGGACGGGCGGGCACATCCTGATACTTGGGGCGCACAGGCGTGCGGAACCCCGTTCTGGGGCGCTCCGTGCGTTCCATACCGCCCATGCGCGCGTCAGGCCGCTGACCGTAGGGCGTGCGCGGTGCAGGCGCGGTATAAACGCTCGTCACACGCATCTGCCCATCGCCTGCAGGCGGTGCAGGTCGGCTTTCAGGCATTCTTGATTCATAACGTCTGGGCGGTGCGCTTTGTACAGGCGGCTGCGCATACGCACTTTGTACGGGCTTTTGCGGTGCAGCAAACACATCCTGCCCGAAAACGTCTTTTCCAAATACATCCATGCCAAAGGGCTGGGCAGAAGTCGCCTCCAGTGAAGGTGCTGCAGGTGCAGCAGCAACAGGTGCAGGTGCAACAGCAGGCACAGCTTCTTCTTCCTGTTCATCCTCCAGCTCTGCCGCCATGGCTTCCAGTTCACTTTTGGACTTCTTGCCGCGCTTTTTCATGGGCACGATTTCGGGAAGGTCGCTTGTTCCCTGCTGGTGCATGCGCTCGGTGATCTGCTCGATCAGTTCTTCTTTTCGAAGCTTCTGGGGCATGGTAATGCCCACATCCCGCGCAATATCGCGCAATTGGCGCACAGATGCCTTTGCAAGTTCATCTTTCAACATAAATCAACACTTCCCCCTTTGCAGGAACCCTTGATCGGTTTTATTTAAATGGAATCTTTGGTGGTTGTACAAAAAACGTAAAATACAAAAATACGACAACGGTCGGTATTGGAGAAAATTATATCATCCAATGAAAAATCGTCAATATCCGATAAAAAAGTCCGTCCCGAAAATTTTCGGAACGGACGATCGTTTGTATTTACGGAAGTTTGGGGACGATGACACCAAAGTTTCCGCCTTCTTCAATTTCGATGGGGCCGTCGGCATAGGTGACGTTTTCGAATTGAGATGTGAAATCCTCCAGCGAACCCAAGGTTTTGCCAAGGGTCAGCTTTGCACTCTGATAGTGCATGGGCAAGATCTTTTTCACGCAAATGCTGTCACACACTGCCTTTGCGCCCTGCGCATCCACGGTGAAGGTGCCGCCGATGGGGATCAGTACCGCATCAAGGCAACCAAGGCGCTCGATTTGTTCTTCATTCAACTGATGACCCAGGTCACCCAGATGTGCCACGCGCACACCGTCCGCTTCAAAAACAAACAGAAGGTTGGTGCCGCGAAGCGCGCCCTTTTCTTCGTCGTGGAAGGTGGAGATGGTATAGATACGAACATCGTCCACCTGCGTATCGACGGATTGCGTGAAAACATGTTTTGCACCAACGGGAGCCGTCACATTGCCGTGGTCGTAATGACCGTGGCTTGCGCAGACAATGTCCGCTGCAACACAGGGTTCATCATATCCTACGGAAGGTTCAAAGGGATCGACGACGATGCGCGTTCCATTTTTGGTTTCAAAAAGAAAACAGGCATGTCCCAAAGCAGTGATTTTCATAAAGCAATCTCCTTTGCAAGTTGCGCCTGCAGTGCACACAAAAGTACATGACAGACAAGGTCGTATTGGCGTTTGTTTTTCAGTACCGCATCCAGTCGACTTTCAAGCAGCTCTGCTGTGCGGACGATATCCCGCAGTTTATTCTTTCTTGAGAAATTGCAGAGGATGTCTACCAGAATGTCCTGATCTTCAACGGATAATTCCGCATCATAATCGGGCGTACCCAGCACATGCTGTGCGCGGATGGCAACGCACTTTTCAAAAAACAGTGGCTCACAGCTATCGGATACTTCCACGCTCTTTTGCGGTGTACAGAAAGCCTTTGCCGCAAAAAGAATGGCACTTTCAGTAAATCTCGCCTGCAGCATGCCGTTTTCAAGCACCTGCCAGGACGTGATAAAATCCGCCTGCGGAGCGGATTGAAGCATCCGTTCTGCCGCCCGAGAAGTCGTCACACCGTTTTTTGATGCATACTGCAGCGGCGCATTGCACCAGATGCTTGCGCCCTGATTTCGCACGCTGAGGGCTTTTGGTGCTTCGTCAAAAAGCGAGGCAAATCCATTATGCAGTTGCTGCAGATAACGATTCAGATTACACATCGGCAAGTCGGTAAGACACGCGGATGGAGTTATCCCCCATCACCATGCCGTCCAGATCCATCTGGTAGCTTAAATCAAGGCTGCCGGAATCTTCCTTCATATCGATCTTCACACAGGTGGGAAAAACGCCAAGTTCCATATACTGGGTCTGCTCTTCGTCCTGCACAAGGCTTGAAAAACGCTGACCGTGGCGGAACATCACCTGGGAAAGGCTTACATCATCCATGACGATGACGCGGTCTTCATGGGCAAAGATGGTGGTCTCGATACTTTCCCCCGTCTCTTCGTCCGATTCGCTGTAGCGCAGGATATGCACGCCGTCTTCCACGTCGTAGGTACCCTGGGTGACGATCTGCACATTGTGCATGTCACCGTCATCGGTAAAGTTGCTGCCATCGATACTGATGATCACATCGCGCATAAGCCTGCTCCTTTCTTCACAAAAATTTCTTTCATATATGGATTATAGCACATTGCGCTGTGCTTGCAAAACATCTTGCCCCGAAGCTTAAAATTGATTATAATACTGTACAGATTCATTGCACAGATTTCAGATATATTCTACAGAATATATCCATTTAAAAAACAATATACGGAGGTATTTTCTATGGCAAAGCCGCTTTTTAACAACCATCCCCTGGGTCCCAAGGATAAGCCCATGCTGCTGGACGAGCGCACCATCGGC
>JAGBGW010000206.1 GCA_017935825.1 Clostridia bacterium | reverse complement strand
GTCAGCAGATCGTGGAAGACCTTGCAAAGTATGCAGATTGCCCCGTGTGGAACGGTCTGACCAACGAATACCATCCCACCCAGATTCTGGCAGATTTCCTCACCATCCGTGAGCATTTCGGCACGTTGCGCGGCATCAAGTTCGTCTACATGGGCGATGCCCGCTACAACATGGGCAACTCCCTTATGATCGGCTGCGCCAAGATGGGTATGGAATTTGTGGCATGCGCACCCAAGGCGTATTTCCCCGATGCACAGCTTATCGCAACCTGCGAGGAAATCGCCAAGGAAACCGGCGCAAAGCTTTCCTTTATTGAAGATCCCAAAGCGGCACTTTCTGGTGCAAACGTGGTTTACACCGACGTTTGGGTCTCCATGGGTGAGCCTGTGGAAGTATGGCAGGAGCGAATCGATGCACTTGGCGCCTACGCTGTGACCGACGAAATCATGGCAATGGCGGCGGAAAATGCAGTATTCATGCACTGCCTGCCCGCATTCCACGATGCAAATACCACCATCGGTAAGGAAATGGGGGAGCGCTTCGGTCGTGAATTTATGGAGGTCTCCGACTCCGTATTTGAAGGTCCTCAGTCCATCGTTTTTGATGAAGCAGAGAACCGCATGCACACCATTAAAGCCGTGATGGCAGCAACGCTGTAAAAAATTTTTCGACAGAATAAATTCTTACTTGCAAGCGGACCCAACATGCGGTAGTGTATAAATGTGAGAGTTTGGTTTAAACTCACATATCGGATAAGAAACGTATGTTTTCAATGGTCCGCTGTGACCAATTCTAAACGAACAAGGAGTCACAACATGAAAAAAGGATACCTTGTATTGCAAAACGGGCAGGTGTTTGAAGGAAAAGTGTTCGGCGCCGAGGTGCCCCGCATTGGTGAACTGATCTTTACCACGGGCGTTGTCGGTTACGTTGAAACGCTCACTGACCCCAGCTATTGTGGTCAGATCATTCTGCAGACGTTCCCGTTGATCGGCAATTATGGCGTGATGGAAGAGGACTTTGAGGGTGAGTGCGCCGTGCACGGCTACGTTGTGCGCGAAGTGTGCGATCAGCCTTCCAATTTCAGATGTGAGTACGACCTGGATACCTATTTGAAGAAAGTAGGCGTCATGGGTCTTTGCGGCGTTGATACCCGTCAGATTACACGCATCATCCGCGATCACGGCACCATGAACGCCATGATCTGCACCGAACTTCCCGAAGATCTTTCTCAGATTGCCAACTTCCGTGTGGAAAAGGCTGTGGAAGAAGTGACCTGCAAGGAGGAAAGCATCCTTGAGGCAGAGGGCGAGAAGAAGTTCGACGTCACCGTCATCGACTACGGTGCAAAGCGTCACATCGCAAAAGAACTTGCATCCATGGGCTGCCGTGTCAGAATCGTACCTGCAACCTATACTGCACAGCAGATTCTGGAAGGAAATCCCGACGGCATCGTGCTTTCCAACGGTCCTTCCGATCCCAGAGAATTTGCCTTTGGTGTGCAGCAGGTCAAAGAACTCTTTGGCAAAGTGCCGATGCTTGGCATCTGCATGGGTCATCAGATGCTGGCCCTTGCAAACGGCGCAGACTGCGTGAAACTGCCCTACGGTCACCATGGCGGCAACCAGCCCATCCATGATAAGAAGACCGGCAAGGCTTACATCACCACGCAGAACCATAATTTTGCAGTGACCTGTGAAAACCTGAAAAACGGTGTGGTTCGTTTCGTCAACACCAACGACTCCACCTGCGAGGGTATCGATTACCCTGAGTATAAGGCACTTGGCGCACAGTTCCATCCGGAAACCTGCGCAGGTTCCCGCGACACCCGCTTCTTGTACGAAGAATTCTTCAAGATGATGGAGGACTGATTATATGCCGCTTAGTAAGGATATCAAAAAAGTTTTGGTCATCGGCTCCGGTCCCATTGTCATCGGTCAGGCTGCAGAGTTTGACTATGCAGGCGCACAGGCATGCCGCGTTTTGAAGGACGCAGGCGTCAACGTGGTGCTGGTCAACTCCAACCCTGCAACCATCATGACCGACAAGGCACTTGCCGACGAGATTTATCTTGAACCCCTGACGATCGAAACCGTCAAGCGTATCATCATCAAGGAACAGCCCGACAGCATTCTTGCAGGTCTTGGCGGTCAGACCGGTCTGACCCTTGCCATGCAGCTTGATAAGGAAGGCTTCCTGCAGGCACACAATGTACGCCTGCTTGGTACCAACGCTGAGGCAATCGACCGCGCAGAAGACCGCCAGATGTTCAAGGACACCATGGAATCCATCGGTGAGCCCTGCATCCCCTCCGATATTGCTGAAACCATCGATTATGCACTGGAAGTTGCAGATCGCATCGGCTATCCCGTCATCGTCCGTCCTGCATTCACTTTGGGCGGCGCAGGCGGCGGCGTAGCTTACGATGTGGAAGAACTCAAGCGAATTGCAAAAACCGGTCTTGATGCTTCTCCCATCACCCAGATTCTGGTCGAAAAGTACATCTTCGGCTGGAAGGAAATCGAATTTGAAACCATGCGCGACGCTGCAGGCAATGCCATCGCCGTCTGCTCCATGGAAAACTTTGACCCCGTTGGCGTACACACCGGTGACTCCATCGTTGTGGCACCTGCACTGACCCTGTCCGACAAGGAATATCAGATGCTCAGAAGCGCAAGCTTGAACATCGTCTCCGCCCTTGGCATCGTCGGCGGCTGCAACTGCCAGTTCGCACTGGATCCCAACTCCTTCCAGTACGCTGTTATCGAGGTCAACCCCCGTGTTTCCCGTTCTTCCGCACTTGCAAGTAAGGCAACGGGTTACCCGATCGCAAAGATCACCACCAAGGTAGCTCTTGGCTATACTCTGGACGAGATCGCAAACGACATCACCGGCGGCAAGACCAGCGCGTTCTTTGAACCCACCGTTGACTACTGCGTATTGAAGCTGCCCAAGTGGCCCTTTGATAAGTTTGTCGATGCAAGCCGCAAGCTGGGCACCCAGATGAAGGCAACCGGCGAGGTCATGTCCATCGCTCCCACCTTCGAGCAGGCTTTGATGAAGGCTGTCCGCGGCGCAGAGATCTCCCTTGATACCTTGAACGCTGCACCTGCAAGCGATGCACCCGTTTTGGAGCGCCTGAAGAATGCAGACGATAAGCGCCTGTTCACCGTATTTGAGGCGATCAAGGCAGGCGTCGAGATCGACACCATCTTTGACATCACCCGTATCGACCGCTTCTTCCTGTATAAACTGAAGAAACTGGCTGATTTCGAGGCAAAGATCGCAGCAGAGGGCATCAACGACGAGGAGACCTACCTTGAAGGTAAGCGTTTCGGCTACACCGATGCAGCTTTGAAGCGCATTTCCGGTGCAGAAAAACTGCCCGAGCGTCACGCGGTCTACAAGATGGTTGACACCTGCGCAGCAGAGTTTGATGCAACCACGCCTTATTTCTACTCCACCTACGACGACTTCTGCGAATCCCGCGCATTCAAAAAGAGCGGCAAGCCCGTTGTCATGGTTCTTGGTTCCGGTCCCATCCGCATCGGTCAGGGTATCGAGTTCGACTACTCCTGCGTACACTGCGTATGGACACTGAAGAAACTGGGTTATGACGTTGTCATCGTCAACAACAACCCCGAGACCGTTTCCACCGACTACGACACCGCAGATCGTCTGTATTTCGAGCCTCTTACCAGCGAAGACGTTATGAACATCATCCGCACGGAAAATCCCGTGGGCGTTGTTGTGGCATTCGGCGGTCAGACGGCAATCAAGCTGACCCAGTTCCTGGACGATCAGGGCATTGAGATCCTCGGCACCTCCGCAGAGGGTATCGATACCGCTGAAGACCGCGAGAAGTTCGACGCACTGCTGGAGAAGTTCCAGATCAAGCGTCCCCGCGGCATGGGCATCAAGGACCTGGACGAGGCGATCGAAGCTGCAAACCGCTTCGGCTATCCCGTTCTGCTTCGCCCCAGCTACGTCATCGGCGGTCAGAACATGTCCATCGTGCACAACGACTTTGAGACCACGCTGTACATGGAGCGCATCCTGGCACAGGGCATCGATAACCCCGTTCTGGTCGATAAGTACATGCAGGGCATCGAGATCGAAGTTGACGTTATCTCCGACGGCGAGGATGTTCTCATCCCCGGCGTTATGGAGCATATCGAGCGCGCAGGCGTACACTCCGGCGACTCCATCGCAGTGTATCCGCCCTATAACATCAACGATAAGATGATGCGCACTGTGGTGGAATCCTCTGAAAAGCTGGCACTGGCACTTGGTACCAAGGGTCTTGTCAACATCCAGTACCTGATCTGGCATAACGAATTGTACGTCATCGAGGTTAACCCCCGTGCATCCCGTACCATTCCTTATATCAGCAAAGTGACCAACGTACCCATGGTCGACCTTGCTTCCCGCGTCATGGTAGGGGAGAAGCTTCGCGATCTTGGCTACGGCACCGGTCTTTACCGCACGCCGCCGTACTTCACCGTCAAGGCTCCCGTATTCTCCTTTGAGAAACTGACGGATGCAAATGCATACCTGGGGCCCGAAATGAAGTCCACCGGCGAAGTTCTCGGTATCGGCAAAACCCTCAACGAGGCACTGTTCAAGGGCCTTCTTGCATCGGGCATCGATCTGAAGAACCCCATGAACGGCGAAGTTGGTGTGTTCATCAACGTTGCAGATCATGACCTGTTTGAGATCGTCGGTCTTGCCAAGAAGTTTGACGACCTTGGCATGAAGCTTTACGCCACCGAAAAAACGGCGGAAGCAATCGAAGACCTCGGTATCGATGTGGTACGCATCGGCGGCATCCGCGAAAGCGACGAAGCTTACCGCATGATCGAAAGCGGCAAGATCAACTATATCGTCTACACCGGCGCTCTGTACGATGATACTGTCAGCGATTACATCAAGCTTCACCGTGCGGCAATGTTCCACCGCGTAGCTTGCCTGACCTCTCTTGACACTGCAAACGCACTTGCAGACATCATCAAGAGCCGTTACAGCGAGCATAACACCGAGCTTGTTGATATCAACAACATGCGCACCGATTACACCATGCTCCACTTCTCCAAGATGGAAGCAACCGGTGACGACTATATCTTCATCGAGAACTTCGATGGTTCCATCACTTGCCCCGAGAGCCTTTGCATCAGCCTTTGCGACCGTAACTACGGCGTAGGTGCTGTTGGTATCGTGCTTATCGAGCGCTCCACCGTGGCTGATGCATGCATGCGCATCTTCAACCGCGATGGTTCCGAAGGCAAGATGGCAGGCAACAGCATCCGCTGTGTCGGTAAGTACCTCTACGACAACCGTCTGGTGAAAAAGACCGTACTGACCATCGAGACCGCAAGCGGCATCCGCAAGCTGAAGCTGTATACCTCCAACGACCAGGTAACTACTGTCACCGTTGAAGTCGGTCAGGCAAATCTGGATCCCAAGAGCCTGCCCTGCATCATCGAGGAAGATCGTCTTGTTGACTATCCCATCGAAATCGGCGGCAAGGAATACAAGGCAACCTGCGTATCCGTCGGTAACCCCCACTGCGTGGTCTTCGTCGACCGCGTGGACGGTGTGGATATCGAGCATGTCGGTCCTCTGTTTGAGAACGCGCATTACTTCCCCGAGCGTATCAACACCGAGTTCGTCCGTGTTGTCAACGAAAACACCCTCAAGATGCGTGTTTACGAGCGTGGCAACGGCGAAACCCTTGCCTGCGGTACCGGCGCATGTGCGGCGGTTGTTGCAGCCTGCGAAAAGGGCCTTTGCAAGAAGGGCGAAGACGTTACCGTCAAGGTTCGCGGCGGCGACCTGATCGTCAACTACACCGACATGGGTATCACCCTTACCGGCGATGCAAAGCTGGTTTATCGCGGTGTTCTGGAGTATTGATCCAAGTTAAAAGCTTAAGAAAAACGACCTTATCTCAAAAGGATGGGGTCGTTTTTTTACTGCCGAAACAAAGACAGCGGAAATATATGTTTTTTAACGAAAACCGCATGGAAAAATCATTGAATTAACTTGAATTGCAGTGCATTACAGGGTATAATCTTAACTGTATAGTTGCCTTTAGTATGCCCATTTGAAAGTTAGGCGGCAAAAATATCGCATGTTTTGCATAAAAAGATGCAGCATGCAGGACGTCTTCCAAACAGGGAGCGTTGGAAAGGAAGTTGACCAATGGGTCGTGTGATCAAAAAGATCTGGAATTTGATCAATACACTGCTGATTGGCGTAGTATTGGTGCTGGCCATTGCGCTGGCAGGCGTTCGCGTCTTTGGCATTGATTTATATGTGGTATTGTCCTCCTCTATGGAACCGGAATATATGACAGGTTCCGTCATCTATGTAAAAGACGTGGATACTTCCACTTTGGACGTAGGGGATGACATCACCTTCCGTATGAGCGGTGATACGGTGGCGACCCACCGCATCATTGAAGTTACCCAGCAGGACGGTCAGACAGCATACCGCACGCAAGGTATTGCAAACGACATGCCCGATGCCAATCTTGTGTTGGAAAGTCAGGTCGTGGGTTCCCCGATCTTTACGGTTCCGCAGCTTGGGTATTTTGTAGAATATCTGCACAGCACATCCGGCATTTATGCTACCGTGACTATCGGTATTGTGCTGCTGCTCATGGTGATCCTGCCCGATGTGATCTTCGGGTCGGATGATAAGAAAGACAAGAAAAAGGCAAAGGAGAGCAAATGATGAAAAAGAGAACTTTGTGCCTGCTTTTGAGCTTCGTGCTGCTTTTGTCGGCAACCGTGATGAGCACGGTTGCATACCTGACGGATACTGCTTCTGTTGTCAATACCTTCACCGTAGGTGATGTGGATATTAAACTGGATGAAACTGTTGTCGACGAAGACGGACAGCCGATTCTTGATGAAAATGGTCAGCCCGTCAGAGAAGAAAAAGGCAATGAGTATCATTTGATCCCCGGTATGAGATATCTGAAGGATCCCATGATTTCCATTGAGGCTGACAGTGAACCTGCATATATCCGCATGATGATGACTGTGCATAATGCAGATGATGTACAGGCGATCATTGATGCACATGGCTTGACGGATTTTTCCGACATGATCGATGGTTGGGATGAAACGGTTTGGCTGTATGAGGGTTTTGCATATGACGAAACTGCAAATACCATTACATTTGAGTTCCGTTACTTCGAAGTCGTGGGCAACGATACCGATGCAGCAATTGCACTTGCTGCGTTGTTCAATACACTGGTTGTTCCCGGCGAGGCAACCAATGAGGAACTGCAGAACTTGCAGGAGGGCGGCTTCAAGATGGTTTTGACGGGTCACGCGATCCAGGCTGCCGGATTTGAAAATGCAGATGCTGCATGGAAAGCATTCGGTGAAACGGTCACGCTTTCTGC
>JAGBGW010000205.1 GCA_017935825.1 Clostridia bacterium | reverse complement strand
TTCGTTAAAGATTCTATACGGGGATTGTCATGTCCATTTGATGAAAATGTGAACAAGGAAAGAAAAAAGTCGTTTGGTGAAAACCAAACGACTTTTTGCTTTTGAAACTTACTTCTTGAAGATGTCAACAAATTCCTGGGTGTCGCCGGATACCACACCGCGGTCGGTGATGATGAAACCGGGACGTACGGGCAGTGCCATGATGGCGATACGAAGCACTGCATTGTCGCCATCCTTGCAGACCATGCCAAGGGCATCGCCAAACTTGTCGATCTGCTCTGCCAGTTCTGCGCAGGGCAGGGGAGACATCAGACCGCCAACGGGCAGGGGCAGCGTTGCGATGACTTCGCCTTCCTTGACCACGCACATACCGCCGCCGACGCGTTCCATCTCACGTGCTGCAGCAAGAGCGCTTGCAGTGTCGTTATAGATGACGGTCAGGTTGTGGCTGTCGTGGGAGATGGTGGATGCGATCGCGCACTTGCCGTTCAATTCAAACTGCTGTGCAGGTACGACGGTCATGTCGCCTGCGCCATAGCGGTTGATGATGGTCAGCCAGCTAAGGTCCTCGCGGCCTTCGATGCTGACGTAGCCGTCCTTGACGGGCAGCTTGCCGTACTTGAGGGTCTGACCGGGGCGCATTGCGCTGCGAGCAGTTTCAAAGAGCATCACTTCAACTTCGCCATCAGCAACAGGAGCCTTCAGCATGAAGTCTTCCTCACCCTTGATCTGGGGAATGTTGACGGTGTTGACCTTGGGATCGCCTGCGATACCGACTTCGATGTCGACCAGCTTGCCTTCCTGTGCGATCAGCTTGCCTTCGACGTAGACCTGATAGGGCATGATGCCTTCCAGGGAATCCACCAGCTGAATGTCAGCAACATAACCGGGAGCGATGGCGCCCAGGTCTTCGAAGTGATACTCGCGTGCAGCGTTGAAGGTTGCGCAGCGGGCTGCGGTGACGGGGTCAAGACCGTTCTTGATGCAGACGTTGACCACGTGGTTGATGTGACCGGTCTTCAGGATATCGGAAGCGTGCACGTCGTCGGTGCAGATGGAAACGCCGTCGACGAAGTTGAGCTTTCGCATGCCCTCAACCAGCAGCTTTGCGGTGCTGGAAAGGGAGGAGGACTTGACGTTGATATGCATGCCAAGACGAAGCTTTTCGATAACTTCATCTGCAGTGCGTGCCTCGTGGCAGGATACGGGACCTGCGCAGATGTAAGCGTTCAGTGCATCGCCGGTTACGCTGGGTGCGTGACCCTGCAGGAACAGACCGCGCTTGAGACCTTCCTCGATGATATCCACCATGCGGGGATCGTTGTCATAAACGCCGATATAGTCCATGATCTCAGCGATACCGATGACACCGTCCATGTCCATCATCTTGCCCACTTCTTCTGCGAAGAATGCTGCACCTGCACCTTCCAGCTTGGGTACTGCGGGTACGCAGGAGGGTGCAAGAACATACTGACGAAGAGGAGAGTTCAGTGCGCTTTCAAGCATAAAGGTAACGCCGTCAATGCCCATAACGTTGCCGATCTCGTGGGGGTCGGTCACAGCCGTGGTGGTACCCCAGACGATTGCCTGCTTACCGAAGTTTTCGGGCACCATCATGGTGGATTCTACATGCATATGGGTGTCGATGTAGCCGGGCATAAGATATCTGCCGCCGCAGTCTACGACCTTTGCGCTTGCCATGGGGGCAGGGCGGCCATTTTCACGGACGTTAACGATGACGCCGTCCAGAACGTCGACTTCTGCTGCATAGATCTCACCGGTCAGAACATTGACCAGTTTGCAGTTTACGAACGTGGTATCGCAGGGGATACGGCCCATAGCTGCATTAACAAGACGAACGCGGTCTTTTTTCAGTACGAACATGTTAGCATTTCCTTTCAAAATCTTTGAATTTGTAAGATGCGAAGTGTTTCAAAAAGAAAAACCGAACATGAAGTTCGGTTTTTCAGAATCATCGCTTTTAGCGAGCAATTCTTACAGGAAGAACTGCAGGCAGCTGAGGATGGTGATGACGATGGTTGCGATGGAAGGAAGAGTTTCCTTGTTGCGCTCGGAGGTGAACAGGTACTTGCAAACGTGGATCAGCACGTAGCAAACCATACCGATTGCGATTGCATTTGCAAGACCGCAGAACAGAGATACGATCAGCATGATGCAAACGGGATACCACTCGGAGTCGGAGAAATCGCAGTTGCCCAGGGTCTGCATCATGGAGATACCGATGCAAATCAGAGCGGGAGCGGTTGCTGCGGTGGGGATCATCAGGAAGATGGGAGCCAGGAACATGGAAGCGATGAACAGAAGACCGGTGACAAGAGAGGTCAGACCGGAACGACCGCCAGCTTCAACGCCGGATGCGGACTCAACATAGGTGGTAACGGTGGTCAGACCGAAGCAAGCACCAACGCAGGTACCGATTGCGTCGACCAGGAAGACCTTACCGATAACGGGCAGGTTGCCATCTTCGTCAAGCATGCCAGCCTTACCTGCAACACCAAGAGCAGTACCCAGGGTGGAGAAGAAGTCGCCCATGAAGAAGACGAGGATCAGAGAGAAGTAAGAGAAGTTCAGAGCGGACTTCAAATCGAACTTGAATGCAACGTTACCAAGAGCGGAAAGTGCGTTGGTGGTGAACAGCTTCTCAGGAACCTGAACCAGACCCATGCAGATACCGATGATGGTGGTGATGATAATGGAGAACAGCAGAGAACCGCGGATGACATAGGTGCGGCCCTTGATGGTCACGCGGAAGAAGTACAGGAACAGGGTGATTGCAAGGCCGATTGCTGCAAGCATGACGTTGGGGTCAGTGAAGTCGCCCAGACCGCCGAAGTCGGGAGCCATCAGCTTTGCGTTAACGATGGAAAGGCGGATAAGGAAG
>JAGBGW010000204.1 GCA_017935825.1 Clostridia bacterium | reverse complement strand
GTTGCCCTTTTGACCCCCAAGGAGCGCGAGATCTTTGACCTTTACGTGGCAGGTCAAAGCACCAAGGATATTATGCAGAAACTGAATATCAAGGAAAACACGCTGAAATTCCACAACAAGAATATCTATGGAAAGCTGGGCGTGTCCTCCCGAAAGCAGCTGGTGACGCTTGCACTTACCTGCAGGGAAGACACCCCAGCGAACTGAATTTTCAAGCACAAAAACACTCGAAAGGAAGATATACTTCCGCTCGAGTGTTTTTTCATGCAGGCAGGCGGCAGGTTGCAAAATGGTCGCCTTTCTCGCCATCACTTCGAAGTTCTCCCTTTTGCTAACCTTCCTCCGCCTCCCTACGGTGACGTTTGGTTTTTATCAAACCTTGTAGGGGGCGATGCCTCATCGCCCCGCAAACGCTTAATTCTTGCACCTGCATGACGGGTCGACGTGGGCGTCGACCCCTACGGTGGCGTTTGTTTTTTATCCAGCACTGTAGGGGGCGATGCCTCATCGCCCTGCAAACACTTGATTCTTGCACCTGCATGGCGGGTCGACGTGGGCGTCGACCCCTACGGTGGCGTTGGATATCGTCCAAACAAAAAGAACCTCGGATTACTCCGAGGTTCTTTGGCTTTTATTCTTCGGCAGGTTCTTCCAGCATGTCACGGGCGAATTCTTCTTCCGTGACTTCCTCTTCCTCGCCTTCGTAGTAGTAGCGGCAGATCTCCTCCATCAGATCGATGACGCGGTCTGCGCCCTGCTTCTTTTCAGAAGAGGTGACGATAATGTCGCGCACCATGTCGATCTTCAGATCGAAAGCAATGTCCATCAAAAGGCGCTGCTGCTGGGCGCGGGAGACCTTGTCTGCCTTGGTGGCGATGACGTGGAAGGGTACTTCGAAAGCACGAAGCCATTCCACCATCATGCGGTCATCGGCACTGGGGCGGTGGCGGATATCCACAAGGACGAAGACGTCCATGAGGTTTGCACTGCGCTTGAGGTAACCGTCGATCATCTGGCCCCACTTTTGCTGTTCGCTTTTGGGCGCTTTTGCAAAGCCGTAGCCGGGAAGGTCCACAAGATAATACTTCTTATCGATCAGAAAGTAGTTGATCAGTCGGGTCTTACCGGGGGATGCACTGATCCTTGCCAGTTTGGAATTGCCCGTGAGCATGTTGATCAGCGAGCTTTTTCCCACATTGGAACGGCCAACGAGCGCAATCTCCGGCAGCGGCGGTACGCTGCCTTCTTTATACTGTGCAAAGCTGGTGACAAAGCTTGCCTGTTTGATCTTACCCATGGGTATTGTTTCCTTTCAAAATTAAGCGTTTTCCTCCGCCAAGGGGGTCAGCGGACGGGTCAATGCCGTGGCAAGGACAAGGGAAATATCCTTTGCAGGCACGTATTTGATATGCTCACGCACGTTTTCGGGCACTTCGGGCAGGTCGCGCTTGTTGTCCATGGGAATGATCACCGTGGTGATGCCTTCGCGATAGGCAGCAAGGGATTTTTCCTTCAGACCGCCGATGGGAAGTACTCTTCCGCGCAGAGTGATCTCGCCCGTCATGGCGACGTCGGATCGGACGGGAATGCCGCTCAAGGCAGAGACGATGGCTGTCGTCAGCGTGACGCCTGCGGAAGGACCGTCCTTGGGGATGGCACCCTCGGGTACGTGGATATGCATATCGTACTTTTTGTAGAAATCGGGATCGATGCCCCATTCTTTTGCATGGGCGCGGACGAGGGTCACCGCAGCGTGTGCGGATTCGGTCATCACGTCACCCAACTGACCTGTGGTTTCCAGCTTGCCGCTGCCGGGGATGACAGCCACTTCCACCATCAAGGTCTCGCCGCCCAGTGCAGTCCATGCAAGGCCTGTTG
This sequence comes from Clostridia bacterium, assembly GCA_017935825.1. Lineage (GTDB taxonomy): Bacteria > Bacillota > Clostridia > Christensenellales > Maliibacteriaceae > RGIG9107. The sequence goes on along the minus strand of JAGBGW010000204.1, from coordinate 567 downwards.
CGATGCCGCACTGCCCTGCCGTATCCGGCGGCGTGCGATGGTAAAGCGCAGGTCCCAGCATCTTTTCTGCCGTTCTGGGGGTAAGGGAGATCTTCTTCTTGCCAAACTGTGCCACCTCGCGTGCGGCTTTTCTGCATGCCTTGGCAATGACGCGCTCAAGGGCACGGACACCTGCTTCACGGGTGTAGCTTTCAACCAGGGTCTCATAGCCTTCTTCAGTGATGGTGAAGTTGCTCTTTTTCAGGCCATGGGCTGCAAGCTGTTTGGGGTACAGATACTTCTTTGCGATGGCATGCTTTTCGTCGGGGGTATATCCTGCGATGCGGATGACCTCCATACGGTCAAGCAGGGGCTGCGGAATGGTATCGGTGGTGTTGGCAGTTGCGATGAACATCACGCGCGACAGGTCAAATGCCATCTCCATATAATGGTCGCGGAAGTCAGCGTTCTGCTCGGGGTCCAGCACTTCCAGCATGGCGCTTGCAGGGTCGCCGCGGAAGTCGGATGCCATCTTATCGATCTCGTCCAGCAGGAAGACGGGGTTCTGCGTACCTGCCTGCTTGATGG
>JAGBGW010000203.1 GCA_017935825.1 Clostridia bacterium | reverse complement strand
CCACACATGGTGCGCCCGAAGGGATTCGAACCCCCGACCCACGGCTTAGAAGGCCGTTGCTCTATCCAGCTGAGCTACAGGCGCAAGCGAGTGTGTATCCCTCGTAGACACTCAAAGAGTATAGCATCCGACCATCCGTTTGTCAATGCCTCTTTTGGAAAATTTTCCTGAATTTCGCCTTTGCTTCTTAAAGCGAAACGATCCCGGGATACACCTTTCCATCGCGAACTTCAAGCAGTGCACAGGTTCGTGGTCTGCCCATGCGCGGTCTTGAAGCACTGCCGGGATTGATCAGCCACACATTTCCCGCGCGGTCGATATCGGACACATGGGTGTGTCCATAAAGCGCAACCGTGGCTTCATGCTCCAGTGCGTGGTAGTAAAGCCGCATCATGTCGTATTTGACACCGTCCTCATGGCCGTGGACCAGCAGCATCTTCACACCGCCGATGGTGACCAGAAGCTCGTCTTCTGCAGCGTTATAGGAATCGCAGTTGCCGCGGACAAAGTAACAGGGCCTATCCCCCATCATGTCGCGCAGCAGCTTTGCATCGGATACGATGTCGCCAAGATGTATGGCGACATCGATATCACGGCAAACTGCCAGCGCACGGCGGATCGCCGCGTCACTTCCGTGGGTGTCCGAAATCACCAGCACGCGCAGTGTTTTTGAAGTTTTTTGTGCCAAATCGTTTTCCTGCACAAATGTAAACCTCCACAGGTTTGTTTACAATCAGTCACACTCTCCGCGCATCAGTTTTTCCGCCAGCAGGCGCATTGCACGGCCGCGGTGACTGATGGCGTTCTTTTCCTCATCCGTCATCTGGGAGAAAGCTCTGTCCTCGCCTTCGGGAATAAACACAGGGTCGTAACCGAAGCCGTTTTCACCCTTGGGCTCAAAACCGATCTTGCCCTCGCAGGTACCAAGTGCACTGTAACGGGTGCCGTCGGGCATGACGATGACGGCCGCGGAAACAAAGCGGGCAGTGCGCTTGCCTTCGGGAACGTCAGCCAGCTTGTCCAGCACAAACTGAGTGCGTTCGGCATCGGTATGACCTTCGCCCATGTAGCGTGCGGAATACACACCGGGTTCACCGTTCAAGGCATCGATGCAAAGACCGGAATCATCTGCCACCGCCGCCATGCCGCTTGCCTTGCAGAATTCCTCTGCCTTTTTGATGGCGTTACCAAGGAAGGTGTCTGCATCCTCGTCCACATCGATGAACACATTTGCCTGCTTTGCAGAAAGCACGTCTGCAAAATAGGGTGCCAGAATTTCTTTGATCTCAACCAGCTTGCCTGCGTTGTTGGTGGCGGCAAGAAGGGTCAGTTTTTGGGCATTACTCTGTTCCATGCTTCGCCGAGAGCCTCCTTCTGTTTTTCGACCAGTACGGCAGATGCTGCCATTGCGCCGTCGATGATGGCGTTAAGTTCCTCACGCGCAAAGGGTGCGCCTTCTGCGGTGCCCTGCACTTCGATGAGTCTGCCGTCGTCGGTCATGATGACGTTCACATCTGCATCTGCGCGGGAATCTTCTTCATAACAAAGGTCCACACGAACCTCGCCTTCCACCACACCTGCGGAAATGGCACAGATGCCGCGGACGATGGGAGATTCCTCCAGCTTTCCTTCCTGCATAAGTTTATCGATGGCCATTGCAGCTGCAATGAAGCCGCCGGTGATGGATGCGGTACGGGTACCGCCGTCTGCCTGGATGACATCGCAATCGATGGTGATGGAACGCTCACCCAGACGAGTCAGGTCAAATGCTGCGCGAAGGGAGCGGCCGATGAGGCGCTGGATTTCCACAGAACGACCGTCCACGCCGCCTTTGCGGTCACGGGCCTTACGTGTCAGGGTGGATGCAGGGAGCATGGAATACTCCGCCGTCAACCATCCTTTGCCGCTGCCTGCAAGGAAACCGGGCACTTTTTCTTCCACCATGGCGGTGCAAAGCACACGGGTATTGCCGCAGGCGATCAAAACGGAACCGCTTGCGGTGGGGATGAAGTCGGGCTGCACGGAGATCACGCGCAGTTCGTTATTTGCTCTATTGTCAATTCTTGCCATTGTATTGCCTCCAAAACGATTGTACGAAAAAAAATCGTACAGTTTATTATACCACAAGAATTGGGATGCGAAAAAGTGTATCTTATGCTATGATACAGATAATACAGGAACGTAACCATCCCCCATGTCAAAGGAGGAATAAAACATGAAAAAGTATTTTGCACTTGTTTTGGCCCTTGTTATGCTTTTATCCCTTTTCGCCTGCGGCAAAAAGGAAGAAGCAGCACCTTCCCCCACACCTGAATCTCAGCAGGAAAACCCCGGCGGCATGGCAGTCCATGACGATGCCATCGCAGCCTATGACCCTGAGCAGGATCAGCATGAAACCGAGGAAACTGCAGAAACCGAAGAAACCGATGCGCCTGCATTTGCGCCCGTAATGATCGTGGACAATGCGTTTTTCCGCGCCATGGCAGACAGCATCGAACCCCACGGCAGCTGGGGCTACACACTGAATGTGACGCTGGAAAACAAATCGGATCACGCGGTGCATGTCATGCTGACGGAAGCTTCCCTCAACGACCGCATGTGCGACCCTGCCTGGTCCTATGATATCGAAGCCAAAGGTATCGTCTCCGCACAGATTTGCTGGGCGGAGGAATCTTTGGAGCGTGTGATGCTCAACCCCGACAACGTTACCCAGATCATGGCAACCATGGAAGTCTATTGGCCCGACAACGGCGAGGCAGGCAACATTGTGGATGAGACTGTCTGCATCTATCCCAAGGGCAGCGGCGCTCATCAAGGCAGTTTCCCCGACGTGCCCTATCAAATCTCCTTCTTTGATAACAATGAATTCGTCTTCGCCGTAACGGAGTTTAACCCCAATGCACAGATGGGCTTTGCACTTGGTGTCTATATTGAAAACAGAACTTCCGAAACGCTGTATTTCACCATGGATAACGTCTTCGTCAACGGTGCAGCGTGCGATCCTTACTGGATCACCACCGTGTCAGGGCATATGGTCGCATTGACCGACATCGGCTGGTATGATGCCGCACTGCAGCAGGCAGGCATCAGTTCGCCTTCTGATGTCTATGAGATCTCCTTTGATTTCTCCGTTTATGACGGCGACGGCAATTATCTGGTGGAAGCACATCCCTGCTGCGCTGCACCGTAAAACGCATAGGATAAAAGAGCCAAATCATTTGACCTGGCTCTTTTTCATTTCATCCCATTGTTCTTTTGTCATGGCGTATACATAAGAAATGCCGTTGACATCGTCTGCATATTCCTTCACCTTTGTCATGCCGATGGCCGCTGCCGTGGCACTTGAGGCAAGGTTGGTGTACTTCATGTAGGAATACATCCGATCATACTGCGTGTGGGTAAATGCCCAATCCCGCACTGCAGCTGCAGCCTCTTTTCCATACCCCTTTCACCAATACTCTTTTCGGATATGATAACCGATCTCGGGCAGCATTTGTCCGTCGATGTTCTGCAGTGTGATGCCGCAATCGCCGATCATCTCCCCTGTCTGCTTCAAAACAACCACCCACAAGCCGAAGCCGTGCTGCTGATAGTTATTTTGATTCCAATCGATCCAGCGCTGCACCCGCGCCGCATCAAAAGGCTTGGGATAATGCTGCATCATCTCTTCGTCAGAGAAGATTTCATATGCCGTTTCAAAATCTCCCTGCGTATATTCCCGCAGGATCAAACGTTCTGTTTCCATCATTTTAGTCCAACTTCAAAGGTTCTACGATCAGCGTGCGCTGATTGGTATAGGTGACAAAACCTGCCGCTGCGCCGTTGGGTTTGTGGACGAATTTCTTCAAGGTATAATCCACAGGCACACGGGAGTCTGTCTTGACAGAGGAATATGCCGCCGCGATTCGTGCCGCTTCGATCAAGGTAGCATCGTCCACCTGCGCTCCATGGGTCTGGATGATGACATGGGAGCCGGGTCGCTTTTGCACGTGCAGCCACATATCATCGGGCGCCGCGCTCGTGGTCAGGCGGTCGTTCT